>JAAEOP010001297.1 GCA_024223125.1 Chloroflexota bacterium | reverse complement strand
CTTGCCAACGCGCCCATAGTGCAAGCCCCATAAACGCCAACACATTTATCATAAAAACGGGTAACGAATACCCTACAATCGGCCGAAACCAACCATTGTCCGCATCAACTTAGGCGATGATAAATGGGTCAGCTAACATCGCCAAAATAGGCAAGGGAAGAAAGTATAGCTGGTGGAATGATTTACTCATGATTGTCTCCTTCATCGGTGCCGATATTTGTGGCAAAGGCGTAAAATAGATTCAGCCAATCAAACGAATCAATGCCGTATTTTTCACCATGCCGCACAATAATTAAATTTTTGTGCGGCGAGACGTAGACAAACTGCCCATGATTGCCCAGCGCGACAAAATCATTCGCTTGCCCATCCCGCTCTAGTCCCCACCACATATATTTGTAAAAGCGATTGGGCGCCTTATCGTGAAACGAGTCAGGGTAATAGGCTCCAGAGAGCGTAGTATCCGCACTCGTAGATTCCCGCACCCACTCGGCGGGGACGATTTGCTCGCCGCCTATATTGCCCTCTTGTAAAAAGAGACGGCCGAATTTGACAAAGTCCAGCGCACGGCCGTTTATACCACTTTCCATCTTCTCAAAACCACGTTCATCTAAACTCCATGAACCAGCATACTCTGCGCCCATCGGCTGCCAGATTTTTTGCGCCAGATAATCGGTTACAGATTGGCCTGTCGCCCGTTCCAAGATCATCCCCAGCAGCAGGGGATGGTAGTTGTTGTACAAAAATGCCTCCCCCGGAACGCTATCTATTTCTGTTTGGTTCAATGCAAGATTGCGCAAATCAGGGTAGTAATAGGTTTTGGCGTCATCCCCATTGACAAAAGGGAACTCAGCGTAATGGATGCCAGACGACATGAGCAGCAGGTCGTGGATGGTGATGTTGGTAAAGGCCGGATCGCGCTCGGCCAGCTCTGGCAAGTAGTCGGTGATAGAGTCGTGGACGGTGTGGATATGCCCTTCTTCAATGGCGATGCCCACCAGCGCAGAGGTGAATGATTTTGCCATCGAGAATGAGGTGACGATGCTG
>JAAEOP010001296.1 GCA_024223125.1 Chloroflexota bacterium | reverse complement strand
GCGGATTATGGCGCTGCTCCTGAACCAGAGGCCGAGATAGCAGAAGAGGAAACTGTGGTTGAAGCGGCGCTGGACATGGAACCAGCGGCCGAGGAGGAGACGGTCGTTGCTGCTGAAGTAGAACCTGAACTGGACCTATTTGAGATGGGGGATGATGAGGATGGCGCCATGGCCTGGCTGGAACAGATGGCTGCCGGTGATGAGGATATTACCTTTGATATGGAGCCGCCGCCCATTACCCCCAGTGAAGACGCTAAATTTGCTATTGATTATGGGGAGACGGCCGCCGATGAGATTGAACCAGAACCTGCTCCCGAACCTGAGATGTTGCTGGATGATTCTCTGGCCGAAGATTTTGATATATCAGGCGTGCCAGATGATCCCGACGATGCGATGGCCTGGCTGGAACAGATGGCTGGGGGGGATGATGATATCTCTTTTGACATGGAGCCACCCCCCATTACCCCCAGTGAAGATGCCAAATTCGGGATAGATTATAGTGACAGCCAGACCGACCTAGTTGAAGCTGGGGAACCGGAACTGGCTGGGCGACTGTCTGTTGATGATACGTTAACGGCCGTGCCTGAAGACCCGGATGACGCAATGGCCTGGTTAGAAAAGATGGCCGATGAACAAAGCGCCCAAATTGATGATGAGTTTGGCGCGGCCGCTCCCCCTGATGATACTGCTTTGCCAGACTGGATGCAGGTGGAAGCCAATGAGATGGAGAGCATAGAAGACCTGGATTTCCCAGACATATTAGAGGAAGATTTGCCAGCATCCAAAGACGAGATGTCCATGGATTTTATGGAAAATCTGGGTGTTGAACTAGATGATGATTTGAGTGATTCCCTGCCTGATTGGTTCTCGATTGAGTCCCAAGAGTCTGGTAGCACAGGTCAAACTGGCTGGCTCAGGTCTGTAGAAGAGATTGATGTGAGTAGTTGGCTATCGGCCGAAGATGAGGCCACGGCCGTTGATTTTGAACAGGATATGGCGCTTTCAGATACCGTCAGCGCATCATTGCCATCCAAACCCATAACCGACCACCTGTCCCCATTAACCGAAGACTCATCTGATATGCCGCAAGAATCTCCTGAAATCAGACAAACGGCCGTCCCCACAACGTCGTCACCCTATCAAGTTGATAAATCGCAGTTGTCGGCCGCCCAAGCTGCATTGGCAAGAGATGAATATAGTACGGCCGTGGATACCTACAAACAGATGATCACATCCGGCTCTGGGGCGATGACAGTTATTGCTGAATTGGAAACAGTAGCCGATGAGTATCCTCAAGAACCAGCCTTCCGTCGTCTGTTAGGTGACGCTTATATGCGGAACGGCCAGTTGCAAAAAGCGTTGGATACGTACCGGGTGGCGCTTGACCAATTGTAAAATTCAGCGACAATTAGCCCCCTTAAAAGTAAAAAAGGCAGCTGTACAAGCTGCCTTTTTCTTTGTCTTTAAGCAAACTATTTTGAATTGGAGTGATAAAAATGGAACGTACTTTGATTTTAGTTAAACCAGATGGTGTACAACGTGGTTTGATGGGTGATATTGTTAGCCGTTTCGAGCGGCGCGGCTTGAAGTTGATCGGTATGAAATTTTTGCAAATGTCTCCAGAATTAGCCGGGCAGCATTATGCCGTTCATAAGGAACGGCCGTTTTACAATAGTTTGGTCGAATACATTACCTCTGCCCCTGTGTTGGCTATGGTCTGGGAAGGGAATGAGGCTATTGCCGCCGCCCGCTCGACAATGGGGGCTACCAAACCGGTAGAAGCTGCCCCTGGCACAATTCGGGGTGACTTTGGTATGGAAATCGGCCGTAATTTGGTGCATGGCTCTGACAGCCCGAAGAATGGGAAAAAAGAAGTGAGCCTCTTCTTCAATGAAGACGAATTGGTAAGTTGGAATCGGGCCACAGATAGCTGGGTTATGGAGTAAGTTAAGATTGGAAGATTGGGAGATTTAATCTCTCAATCTCCAATCTCATTTAGAGATTATTGCATTCGCAAAACAATATGAGCATTATTCCACAAACCTTCTAAATCGTAATAGTTGCGCTGCTCTGGAGCAAAAATATGGACGATCAAATCGCCAAAATCTACCAGCAGCCAGCCAGTTTCGGGGTCGCCTTCAATTTTGGTAGAAATGAGGTGGTCGTGTTTTTTACTGTCATCAATGACGCTTTTAGCAATCGCTTTTAGTTGGCGATCATTCTCGCCATTACAGATGAGAAAAAAGTCGGCAAAAACAGTATGTTCTCGCAAGTCTAAAAGAGTAATGTCACTTCCCTTTTTGTCTACAATAGAATCCACAAGCTGATGGGCTAATTCTAAACTTTCCAGATGTCACCTCCGAATATATATATAATACGCTGGATTTTAGCATGGACGATTTCCCCCTGCCACCTGCCTGCTATGGGTCAATCATTCAATTCCCCCATTCTAATGAAAGTTTATTTCTGGGGCATATGGTGACAAATGGAATGAGAGGATTGTATACTAGATGGAAACAACATAGGAAAAAGAATTTATGAAATCATTAAAACAACAATTAACCAGCCTCCTGAGTGACACGTTTGCACAGGAGGGTTATGATTCTAAATACGGCGATGTTAACGTCTCTAATCGGCCTGATTTAGGACAGTTTCAATGTAATGGCGCTCTGCCGGCGGCGAAGGTATACGGCCGTAATCCCCGTGACATCGCTCAGCAAATTGTAAACAGGCTGCAAGATCAGTCCATTTTCAAAGAAGTTAATTTGGCCGGGCCAGGCTTCATCAATCTGACAGTGACAGATGAATTTCTGGCCGCTTATTTACAAAAGATGACAGATGATGAGCGATTGGGAATTGCCCCGGTCGCCGAACCGCGTCGAGTTATCGTAGATTATGGCGGGGCGAATGTTGCCAAACCAATGCACGTTGGTCATTTGCGGGCCGGTATCATTGGCGAAAGCATCAAACGCCTCTTTATCTTTATGGGCGACAATGTAATCGGCGACGTGCATCTGGGCGATTGGGGCACGCAGATGGGGCAGATTATCATTGAACTGGCCCGTCGTCAGCCCAATCTACCCTATTTTGACGCCGACTATTCGGGGCCGTATTCAGGAGACTCTCCTATTACCCTGGCCGATTTGGAAGAGATTTATCCGGCCGCCAGCCTACGCGCCAAAAACGACCCGGCTGTGATGGCCGCTGCTCGGCAAGCAACGGTTGAATTGCAAAACGGCCGTCCTGGTTATCGCGCTCTATGGCAGCATTTTGTAGATGTTTCTGTGGCCGGTCTGGCCGAAGATTACGGCAATCTGGACATTCATTTTGATTTGTGGATGGGGGAAAGCGATGTGCAAGATCGTTTAGTTCCTCTCATTGAACGGTTGCAACAGGAAGGCTTTGCCAGCGCGAGTAAAGGGGCTGTTGTGGTAGACATCGGCCATCCTGACGATAAAAAACCAACTCCGCCGCTCATCCTGCGAAAATCGGATGGGGGCGTACTGTACGGCACTACCGACCTGGCCACGATTGATTTTCGCATACAAGAATTGCAGGCGGAACTGATTCTGTATGTGGTAGATCACCGGCAGCGGCAGCATTTTGAGCAGGTATTCCGCACTGCGTACAAAACGGGCATCGCCCCAGAAAATGTAGGGTTAGAACACAACTACTTCGGTACAATGAATGGCAAAGATGGCAAGCCGTTTAAGACCCGCGAGGGTGGCGTCATGAGGCTGAAGGATTTGATTGAACTGGTAGTAGAAGCGGCGCTGACACGGATGGCCGAAAGCCATGTGGCCGATGAATATGACGAGGCGGAGCGGCAGGAAATTGCCCGCATGGTGGGGTTGGCAGCTTTGAAATATGCGGACTTGATGAACCAGCGTACCAAAGATTATATTTTTGATCTGGATCGCTTTTCCTCATTTGAAGGGCGCACTGGACCTTATTTGTTGTACACGGCCGTGCGCGCTCGTTCCATTTTAAGCAAAGCTGCCAAACAAGAGTTGCAGCCAGGTAGTTTTGCGTCCCCGGCCGTAGACGCTGAACGCACGCTCATGCTGACCTTGACCCAATTTCCTTACGCTCTGCAAACAGCCTATGAGACGCGCATGCCCAATCATCTGGCCGAGTTTGTTTATGCGTTGGCTAATGAGTTCAACCGCTTTTACAATACTTGCCACATTTTGCGTGAAACGGATGCGGCCGTGCAATCTTCCTGGTTAGCGCTAACCCAACTTTCCTTACAGATGTTGGAACAGGGGCTTACATTGTTGAGCATTGAAATTCCAGAAAGAATGTAATTGGAGATTGGAGATTAGACCAATTTCTCAATCTCTCAATCTCCATAATCCCACGCCATTTCCGCTTCTCTTTTGCGATATTGCCAACCCCATATATAATTCGCTGCGTACAACTTAATCAATATTGAGTAAGGTGGAGAAACTTACTAAACAAGGAGAGTAAAAATGCGTAAATCTATTCTGTTTTTAACCCTTTTGTTGATGTTCACTCTGGGTCTGGCAGCCTGTAGTTCAACGGGTGGCGGCACAGAGGAATCAGGTGAAGAAGCCGCAGCAGATTGTGCCAGTGAAGATGTTCTTTGTGTGGGTGTTGTAACAGATGTTGGTGAAATTGATGATAAATCTTTTAACCAATCTGCCTGGGAAGGCGTACAAAGAGCTGAAAGCGAATTGGGCGCCACGATTGATTTTATCGAAACCCAAGATGCGAAAGATTACGGCGCCAATATTGGGCTGTTCGCAGAGAAGGATTACGATGTTATCATCACAGTCGGTTTTGCCATGGGTGAAGCAACGGTTGCGGCCGCTGGAGAATATCCAGACATTGACTTCATTGGCGTTGATCAATTCCAGGCCTGGGAATTTGACGGTGATGATGCCACAAACATAGAAAATGTATCCGGTCTCATCTTCGCCGAAGATAAAGCTGGATTCTTGGCTGGCGCTTTGGCGGCCATGTTAAGCGAATCGGGCACAGTTGGCGCTGTTTTGGGTACAGACCTGGTTCCGCCGGTTGTAGCCTTCAAAGAAGGATACGAAAACGGAGCGGCCTATATCAACTCCGACATTAACCTGATTTCTACTTTCCATCCTGGTGGCCTGGATGTCGCCTTCACAGACCCAGAATGGGGCGCCAGCACAGCCAAACAAGCTTTGGATCAAGGCGCTGACGTTATCTTTGGCGCCGGCGGCAAAACCGGCAACGGCGCTCTGATTGAAATTGCCAGCGCTGATGGCGCTTACTGCATCGGTGTAGATTCTGACCAATGGGGCACAGTGCCAGAAGCGCATCCGTGTCTGGTTTCCAGCGCTATGAAACTGATTACCCCCGGCGTGTTTGACCTAATCAAGGCTTCGCAAGATGGCAACCTCCCGGCTGGCAACTTTGTGGGTGATGTTGGTTTGGCGCCGTTCCACGATTTTGATGGCGATCCTGTGACTGATGATATCAAAAGCAAACTGGACGAAATCAATAGTGGTTTGCAAGATGGCTCCATCGAAACAGGTTATGTTCCTGGTGGCTAACAATCAGATATGCTCAACCATTGATGTAATGATATAAGTTAGAGAATGTGCGACACGCATTTCTGCACGTCGCACATTCTTGTTTAAGGCTATTCATATGACGACCCCAGCAAGCCCTATAGAAAAGTCAGATAACAGCCTGGTTCAGGCCGGATTAAGACGGCTTTGGCAGGCTGTCAGTGTGCCATTATTATCGGTGGCGCTGGCATTAGGAATTGGCGCTCTTATTTTGTTATTTTCAGGCGCTAATCCACTTAACGCCTATGCAGCTTTGTTGGCTGGGGCGTTTGGGAGCGCTGAAGCTTTTGCCCGCACGTTAGAAAAGGCCACGCCGCTTATTTTGGGCGGTTTGGCGGTGGCGTTTGCTTTTAAGGCGGGGCTGTTCAATATTGGCGGCCAGGGCCAACTGCTTATTGGCGGTATTGTGGCTGCTTATTTGGGGTTTGCCATTGAAGGATTGCCCTTCATCATTCATATGCCGCTGGCGTTGTTGGGCGGCAGCCTGGCCGGGGCGGCATATGCGGCCATTGCCGGGGCTCTGCGAGCTTATACTGGCGCGCATGAAGTAATCACGACGATCATGCTTAATTTTATAGCCATTAATATTACCGATTATTTAGCCGATGGCCCGTGGAAAGATGAAGGAATAATTGCCCGGACACCTTTGGTTTTGGAAACGGCCGCAATTCCCAAAATTGGCGGTTTTCCTTTAGGCTTTCTCATTGCCTGTTTGATGGCTGTGCTAACCTATTATTTACTTTACCGTACAACGATAGGGTACGCAGTTCGTACCACTGGGCTGAATGCGAATGCGGCCCAATATGCGGGCATTAAGGTAGCCCAAATCATTGTGTTGGCGATGGCTTTTAGTGGGTTTTTGGCCGGAATGGGTGGCGCTATTGAAACGTTAGGCGTTGTGGGACGGTATCAGCCAGGCTTCAACATCGGCCTGGGATTTGATGGCATTACCATTGCTTTGCTGGCAAAAACAAATCCTTTAGGTGTTATTCCGGCGGCCATTTTAGTGGGGGCAATGCAGGCGGGAGCTTCGCAAATGCAGTTTAATGCCGGCGTCCGCTTCCAGATTATTGATATTATTTTGGCTTTAATTTTGTTCTTTGTCTCGGCCGATATGATTGTGCGTAAGATTTTGGGTTCTGGCGCGGTAGATGGGGAGAAAGTGACCTTGAGCGGTGGCTGGGGAGGCCAGAGTTAACTTATGGCAGCGACAACAGCTTCATCTTCAACAGCCAGGAGCCGGACAAACGGCCGCACAGTCACCATCATTTTAAGCATTGTTGTGGCTGTCATTTTAGTTGGATATTATGTTGTGAGACCGTTGGAGGCGACGGCCGTGTACGCCTCTACCCTGCGCCAATCTACCCCCCTCATTTTAGGGGCGCTGTGCGGTTTAATCGGAGAACGTTCCGGGATCATCAACATTGGCATTGAAGGACAAATGCTCATGTCGGCCTTTCTGGCTTTTTTGGCGAATGTTTACATTGGGCAGTTAGGCATTTTCCCACAGGGCATGACCCTTTTCCTGGCGGCGCTAATTGGCATTGGCAGCGGCGCTTTGGCTGGTTTGTTCCTGGCCTGGATGTCTGTGGGGTTGAAAATGGACCAGATTATTGGCGGCACAGTCATCAATGGGCTGGCAGTCGGCATCACCAGTTTCTTTTATCAGACGGGTCTGACAACAGGCGGGAAATTGCAAGCGGTTCCCATTGGTCCTTTAGCTGACATTCCCCTCATCGGCCCGGTGCTTTTCAATAATCCGCCTATCACCTATATAACCATCATTCTTGTTTTTGTGGTGCAATTTGGCCTATTTCGCACCGTTTGGGGGCTGCGTACCCGGTCTGTAGGCGAACATCCAGGCGCGGCCGACACAGTAGGCATTAATGTGAATTGGATGCGTTATTTGAATGTGTCTCTGGCCGGCGCTTTTGCCGGATTGGCCGGCGCTTACCTGACATTGGAAGCGGTCGGCTCATTTGAACGAGGGATGACGAACGGCCGTGGCTTTGTAGCCTTAGCGGTGATGCTTTTTGGCAAACGGACGCCGTTGGGTTCCTGGGGTGCAGCGCTTTTGTTTGGTTTTGCGACCGCTCTGCAAACTCAGTTCCAATTTAGCGGCGGCATTCCACTTCCTATTCTGGTTCAAAATATATTAGCGGAGGTGGGTGTTGTCGGCGTGGAAGCCTTTAACCCACCGCATCAATTTGTAGGGATGCTGCCGTATGTTTTAACGATTTTGGTATTGGCCGGATTTGTCGGCCGTACCCGCGACCCCAAAGCGTTGGGTCAAGTCTATGAAACGGAGTAGCCAATTGTCAATTGTCAATTGGCAATGACCAATTATCAATGGATAAAACAGACCGCCCCATTGTTTTAGAAGCAATAGGTATTAGTAAGCGTTTCCCCGGCGTGTTAGCCAATGACCAGGTAGATTTGAAGCTGCACCAAGGGGAGATTTTGGCATTTCTAGGCGAGAATGGCGCCGGCAAGAGCACCCTCATGAACATGCTTTATGGCCTATATCATCCTGATGAAGGTGAAATTTGGATTAAGGGTGAAGAGGTCGCGTTAAAAAATCCGCGGGATGCGATTGATCGCGGAGTGGGGATGGTACACCAGCATTTTCAATTGGTGGATGTGATGACGGTGGCCGAAAATGTAATGCTGGGTGAGGAAGTGACGAAGGGACAAGGGGTACTCGACCGGCGAGAAGCGCAGCAAAAAGTGCATGCGTTATCGGAGCAGTATGGTTTGGAGGTGGATCCGGCGGCCGTTGTCGAAGATTTGCCTGTAGGAACCCAACAACGAGTGGAAATTATCAAGGCTTTGTACCGTAAAGCTGATATTTTGATTTTGGATGAACCTACGGCCGTACTCACCCCCCAAGAAGCCAATGAACTGTTCCGCATTATGAAAGACCTGACGGAACAAGGCGTCTCCATCATTTTTATTACCCATAAATTGAAAGAGGTGCTAGCCATTGCCGATCGCATTGGTGTTTTGCGTGGCGGCAAGATGGTGGGCGCTGTCACCCCTGATGTGTCTACAGAAACTAGTCTGGCGGAACTGATGGTGGGGCGTACTGTTATTTTGCAGGTAGATAAAGAGGATGCTAACCCGTTAGATGTGGTTTTGGAAGTGAATGATTTGCATGTTAATGATGATCGTGGACACACGGCCGTGCGTGGCGTTAGTTTAGAAGTACGCGCCGGTGAAATTGTGGGTGTGGCCGGCGTCCAGGGGAATGGTCAGCGCGAATTGGTAGAAGCATTGACCGGCTTGCGGCCGCCGCAGAGCGGCAATATCCTCATTGACGGTCGGGAGACAACCCGTTTTACACCGCGTCAGGTGACAGAATTAGGCGTGGCTCATATCCCCGAAGACCGCGAAAAACATGGTCTGGTTATGTCCTATTCGCTGGCCGACAATATGGTGCTGAATAACTATTATCAGAAGCCGTTTGCCAATGGTGTTGTCATGCGCCACAGCATTATCAACAAGCAGGCAGAGGAATTGGTGGAAGCGTATGATGTGCGTCCTCCTAACGCTCAACAGTTGGCCAGTAAACTGTCGGGGGGGAACAAGCAAAAGGTCATTGTGGCTCGTGAATTTTCACGGCCGGTTAAATTGCTCATTGCCGCCCAACCCACACGCGGCATTGACGTCGGTTCGATTGAGTTTATTCACAATCAAATTGTGAGCCAACGGGATGAAGATGTGGCTGTGTTGGTTGTTTCGGCGGAACTGGATGAAGTGTTGAGTTTATCTGACCGGGTGGTGGTGATGTTTGACGGCCGTGTCGTCGCCGACCTGCCCATTGCCGAAGCTACCCGTGAAAAAGTGGGGCTGCTCATGGCTGGTTCAGAGGCGTCATAGCTACAACGCTTCAGGCCAGTCGGCGTTGGGGCGTTGTTCGCGGCAGATGCGTAATAGGGTGGCAGTACGGCCGTGACGCTCACAATACAAAATAATTTCCTGCGCCAGTTCTGATTTAATGTTTTCGGGCAACTCCTCTTTGTCAATCCCCAAATCAAACAGTAGTGCCTCCAATTCAGGTTTACTGAAATAGCGGGTCATCAACTGGCGCAGTTTAATGCGGTTTTGCAGTAAGGTTTCGGTCTGTTCTCCGGGGAGGACGGCCGTTAACAACTTAGCTACCGCCACTTTCCGTGTAGAAATACTGTTGCGCTGTTCCAATGGCATTTCGGCAAAGGTGCGTTCATACCCATTGGGCACAAAGATGGCATCCCAACCATAAATTTGGGTTCCGCGTGGTTCCCCGGTAATGTGCCCTTGTACATGACCCCGAAAAACAGAGACACGGCCGTCTGGCGCATGAAAAGCCAGGTCTGTCACCACCGTCGCCTGGCGGTCGTCAAATGAATTGAGCATCTTGCAGATACCATCAACTCCTACCCCCTTAACAAACAAACCGGTCACATTGCCGGGTAACCCTTTCCAGGAGCGAATATTCAAATTGGTTTGTTCTACCAAAAAGGGTAAATTGGGCAGCAGTGGTTTTACCGCTTCTACTTGCCGCCGGATGAGGATGGACAGATCATGGGTAACGGGGTCTTCAACCGTGTACTGTATCCATATCAGGTCAGCATATTTGCCTAACAGGAATTGGTAATCGTTGAATTTATCACCCGAAGCAGTGACAAAATAGAGACGGTCAATCCGGTTTGCAGCCATAATGATTTCCTTACTTTGTTGATATTAGGTAGATTCAGTAAGACCCCTAGTTCTAAAAAATTTTGAACCTTTGGCATAATTGAGGAAGAATCCAACCAATATGCCTCAAGGAAAGTATAACAAAACTAAAATCGAATCCCAAAAACGGACAAAGCGCATTACCTTACCGACTGATTTAATCACCTATAATGAGCTTTCGACGAATAGAAAAATGTTTTGCCAACACGTAGATGAAATGTTGCAAGCCCACCCAGAATTATTTCCCGTTGGCGGCATCCTTTGGTCGTAATAACCTTGTCGGTACAACCGTCAAACATGCCGAAAATCTTCCCCAACATTTGCTGGCCGATGAAAAACATACGCGATTTCAGGGAAACAAGGCATACATTGCCACAACGGTCGCCAAAGATTGCGTTTTAGGCGCATCAATTTCATTGACCGCCAATACAGAAGGACTGACAGAATCATATGGTCATTTTAAGGATGAAGCGCAGTGCCTTGATCCAGAATATGCACCAGAAACGGTCAACACTGATGGATGGTAGCCGACGCATTTAGCTTGGGAATCGTTGTTCACTGCTGTTATTTTCATTCCATGCTTCTTGCACGCCTTTATTAAGATCAGAAACGTTGATTATTGCTGGCTCCAAAAGGCCATGCTGCCCTCGGCCAGGAACTGTTTTTGACGGCCGTCAGTCGGAATAATGTAAATGTGACTACGGCCGTCTTCCAAAATCGGCATCACCAGGGCATCGCTATCCGGTGACCAGATGCGGTGGCTTAAGGCATATTGATCAAAGAAAGGCATCATTTGGGTTAGAAATGACAGGGTGGGGGTAAAGGTTAAGAGTAATTTCCCTTCGCCGCTGGTTGTGTCAAAAATGATCAATTTTAGGCCGGGCAGATTGCCTTGCACGGCCGCTTTACCATTGATGCGGTCTGTTTTGCTCGGCAGCAGGCTGGCGTTGATTTCGCTGCCACTGGAGAAGGCGGGCACGAAGGCGGCGATGCTGCGGCCGTCTGGCGACCAAAAGAAAGCGGTCACATTCTCCCGGCTGAGGGTATTGATTTCACCCGTTTCACTGTCCATCGTTCGTAAAGGGCCATAAAAATCGGCAGCCTCCGGTTTATCAGGGCTGATGTAAGCTAGCAGATTGCCGGTCGGGTTCAAACTCAGGGCGGATAGTCCAGAGTGCTGGTTTTCCTGGCTGCGGCCGCTACTGCTGTCAGCAATGATGACCTGGCTGTTTTCGTTTCCATTTTCTTCGGCGTAAGCCAGGTAACGGCCGTCGGCCGAAATACCCGGCGCTTGGAAATAACCCGGTGTGGCAATTGGGTCGCCAGCTTCATCCCCCGCCGCTTCTATCAATTCCAGACGAGCGTCGCCGCCAGAGAAACCGCTGTGGATGAACATGTGTTGGCTGTCGGCTGTCCATTGCCAGTAGAGCGGCCCGCCAGTGGTACGCGGCTCGCTCTCGTCAGACCCATCTGCGGGAACCAGATGCAGCGCCATACCGGTGGTGTCATTGGCTAGAAAGCTGATTGTCTGGCTGTTGGGGGCCCAATATAGATAGAAAGGGGCGCGACGGCGGCTAAAATAAAGTTGTTCTGGTTTTTCTATTTCGGCGGCCGCGTTTGTCACAAAGATACCGGAGCCTAAGCTGCTGGTTCCAACGGCGGCGATTTGTTGGCCGTCAGGCGACCAGGCGGGAAAACGAAAGACGTTACTGTCCGCAGTCAAAATTTGAGAGTTACGGCCGTCGGGGGTGATGGTCACAATTTGTCCATCATTGTCAATGTAGGCGATGCGGTTGATGATGTTGGCCGGGTCGCGGGTGGGAATGCTTGTGTTGAGCGGCGAAGTAGCCGTATCTATTCCAACAGGTTCGTTTGTAGCTTCATCATTTGCAGCGGAGGAGATTGGGGTGGGTGTGGGGATGGGAACAGCCGCTTCATCCATATTTAGTGTAGGTGTGGGCGTAGGCGGTCTGTTTTCTCGCAAAGAAAACAGCCACACCACACTGGCTAATGATGTGCCTAACAAAGAGATAATAATGATGACAGCTACGGCAATCCACCAGCCACTTACCTGTGGGCGCGGCGGTTCCGGTGGCGGCGGCGAAACGAGTGTCGGGTCAGATTGAGGATCAAAATAAGACATACAGCCAACCTTTGCAGAGTAAATATTGTATTCACGGATGTTTTATTAAGATCAGTGTTTCCCATATCCGTGTATATATTTTCAAGCATTATCTTGGAAATGACATTATTGTTTACAGTTCATTTTACTGCAAGCGTGATAAAATGGGAGCATGAATAGAGAACAATTTATGGACGATTCAGAAAAGTTAACAAATGAGACCCAGAACAACGATTTACCGCGCTGGTTGAAAGGCGCCGGGTTTGTTTTGGGCATTTCTTACCCGGTATTGGCAATCTCGACTTTTTTTCGAGCGGCGTACCAGTTGTTTTTGAAGGAAGGGGTGACAAATTATGTGGGGCCGTCATTAACGGCCGTAGCCGCAACTTGTTATCTGTTGGCAACGGTCGGTTTCTTTGTGCGGCAGCGATGGGCCTGGTGGCTGTCTGTTTCTGTTCTCAGCTTTGAAACCTTCATGACTTTTGCCGTAGGTATTTTGAGCATACTCTATCCTAATCTGATTGGCAGCACAGTGTGGCGTTATTTTGGCATAGATTATGGCTTTTTTCCCCTGGTGCAGCCGTTGCTGGGGCTGGCCTGGCTTTTACATCCGGCAACCCGTGCGGCGTATAATATTACTCGTCATTAAGACCGGTTTGTAGCCGCGATTTCGTAATCGCGCATCTGGTTTGCGGTTATGAAACTGCGGCTACAAACCTTACTTAGATGCGGGCGAAATGTTCGGCGCGCATAAAGCGGCGGGTTCCGGTTTCGGAACGAATGAGCAGTGAATGTGTTGTGGCGTGGCTGCTGTGATACTCCATCCCCTGCAGCAGTCGTGTATTGGTAATTCCCGTCACGGCAAAGAAAATTTCATCACTGGTAATCATATCGTTACACATCAAAACCTTTTTTTCATCCAACCCAGCCTGACGAATACCCAACCTTTCGGCTTCTGTTTGAGGGGCTAACTGGGCCAACATCGCCCCGCCGGACGCTTTGACGGCGCAGGCTGACAAAACGCCCTGCGCCGCGCCCCCAATGCCCATCAACAAATCTATGCCAACGCCGGCTGTGGCCGCAATAAGCGCA
Organism: Chloroflexota bacterium; assembly: GCA_024223125.1. Next base: position 9,336 of record JAAEOP010001296.1, on the reverse strand, counting down.
CCTTCGGCATCTCCATCGGAACGAAGAATGACTCTGGCCCCGGCGGTGCGTATCTCTTCGATCAGGTCTTGGTTACGCTCTCTATCCAGCACAATGACGGATAGATCGTGTACTGCTTTTTTCACGACGCGGGCTACCAGAGCCAGTGTCCAGGCGGCGGGAGCATTCAGACATTCGGGGACAATGGCTTTGGCCGCGCCGGGTTCGACAACAAGTTTGTTCATGTAAAGGGCTGGCTCAGAAGCCCAAACGGAATGACGGGGGGCGACGCCGACGATGGAAACAGCCCCTGGTTGACCTTTGATCAGCAGGTTCGTGCCATCAATGGGGTCTACCATCAGGTCAACTTTGGGACCATGCCCATTGCCTACCTTTTGCCCGTGGCACAGGCTTATCTCTTCGTCGGGTATGCGGTGTTCTTCACCGATGACGATACGGCCGTCCATATCCAACGTGTTCAAAGCGATCAGCATCGCTCTGGTGGCGGCGCGGTGGGCGGCAAAATAATCGCCAGAACCGACCCAGCGCCCGGCCGCTAGTGCGGCCGTTTCTGTGACTCGTACCAAGTCTAAGCCAATATTGCGGGGCGCTTGTTCTTCTGTCATTGTTCAATTGCCTCTAATAACCCTTCTGCTTCCCAGGCTTGCATACCCCCTTCCAATACAACCACATTGACACAACCTGCATCTTCCAAAGCGGCCGCAGCTCGTCGGCTGCGCCGTCCGCTGCGACAAACCAGGATGATTTGTTTGTCAAGAGGGAATTGATCGCCATTAGTCAAAACTGTGGCCAACGGAATAGATTGTGCCTGAGCGATATGGCCTTGTTTATACTCTCGCGGTTCGCGCACATCAATGACAATGGGGGATGCCATTTCAAATCCCTCGACGGCGTGCTGGTTAATAATGTCGGAGGTTTGTAACTGCTGCCACAGGGTACGTGGGGGGACGTTGGCTAGCGTCTCGGCCGCAATTTCATGATGCTGGGGAATACCAGCCACATTAATCCGTTTAGGTAAATTGGTACATTCCTTAAAGACACGCACGGGACATTCATAAATACAGACGGCCGGATCAAGCACATGATGAAACAATTTTGGAATAGCGCTGTCTTTGTCCAGAACGTTGTCTTCACCCAATGTTTCTTCAACGAAGTTGGTAGTGGCAAAAATTTGTTTTACATGGTATTGCGGCCGTACCAAAAAAACATCACCACCCCGATCCCGATAGGTTTTAATGACGCTTTCCAACATATGTATGCCGCTGAAATCACAATTGTTGACATTGTGCATACGAATGAGTAAGTAACGCTGTTCTGGATTTTTGCCGGCGTGGTCGAGAAGATATTCTTCCACATAATGCACGGCGCCAAAGTAAAGATCGCCCAAAATTTCGATGACCCCCAATTGAGAACAAGAGGCTTTTTCGGGTTGATAGAGAAAATGTTTGTAATTATTGTCTGGTTTTACCTCATGAACGCGAGGGGCGCTGGTTTTTAAAATGTACATGACAAAGGAAAGAATGATACCCAAGAGAACGGCAAATTCGATATCTAAAAACAGTGTACCGAGGAAAGTGATGATGAGAATAACTGCTTCACCAGGATTGCTTTGTAGAATACGTTTGATTTCGGTGCGATCTATCATGCCGTAGGCGGTGATGATGAGGACGCCGGCTAAAGCGGAAACGGGCAGGAAGGCAGCCAATGGTCCCAACGTAAACATGGCAATCAATACAAAGACGGCCGAGAATATGGCGGCCATGCTGGATTTAGCGCCGTTGTCGAAGTTTACGGCCGTGCGCGAAAATGAACCCGCCCCCGCATACCCGGAAAAGAACCCCATACCGATATTTGCCAACCCTTGCCCCACAAATTCTTGATTACTGTCTAAACGTTGGCCGGTTTGGGTGGCGACTGAACGAGCAATGGCGGTGGTTTCTACTAATCCAATGGCAGCTACGGCTAAGGCTCCGGCCGACAAGCGTCCAATCAAATTAATATTGCGAATGGGTAAGTCTGATAGCGGTGGCAAACTGGCCGGCAGCTCGCCGATGACCATCACCCCTTTCTCTTGCAGGCTGAAAATTCCCACAAGGGCAGAAGCGACAATCATGCCGATGAGGGCGGCTGGCAGCCGTTTGTTGATGCGCCGGCTAAGGAGCATGACGAACATGGTAGCGAACCCGACGACGGCCGTAGGAATGGTTAATGTATCAAAATGGATCACGATACTTTGCAACGTCTCCAATATCGTTTCTGCTTCAAAATCTAGTCCCAAAAGCGGTTTGATTTGTTTGATGGCAATGAGAATACCGGCGCCGGTGGCAAACCCTACAATAACGGAGTGGGAGACAAAATTGACCACAATGCCCAGCCGCGCCAACCCCATAAATAGTTGTAGGATGCCCACCATAATGGCCATAAGCCCGGCGGCCACGATAAATTCTTGAGTGCCTGGTTCTACAATGGTCGCTAAAGAAGCAAAGACTAACAAGGAAATGGCATTGGTAGGGCCGGTATGCAGTTGATTAGACGATCCCCACAAGGCGCCAATGAGAGCGCCTATGATGGCTGCATACAACCCCATTTTGGGTGGCAGCTCGGCAATGAGGGCAAAGGCAATGGCCTGGGGCAGCAAGATGACGGCAACGGTTAAACCGGCGATGATGTCGGGGCGGATGTTTTCCCGATCGTATGTGGTAATGAGGGTGTACGGCCGTTTTAACTGTTGAAATGCCGGCGAAATGGTGCGTTTATAATTTACTTTAGTACCAAGATCAGCAAACATACACAACCTCCTTGCTTTCTGCCACTAATATTGAATAGATTGTCAAATATCACTTGCAAGTGGCAAAGCCATCCAGCTTGATCTGATTTGAAAATATGGGATCGCAAGGTGTTGTTAGAGTGTACGCTGGCAATAAGAGGCCGTCAAGAAATCCGTATTCCATATACCGTGTCCCGTCGAAGATAATAGGTTATGGCTGACAGACAACGGATTACGGACTACGGAACACATTCCTTGACACGGATATAGGGGTGTGTTAGATTGCCGGTTATGATTAATGATCTGACAAAGTTGGTGAATGATGCCCGAAATTGATGCCCTGCCTAAAGGCACATCGCTGCAACGACATAATCTAAACCACCAGGCAATTGAAGATTACCTCAAGACCATTTATATGCTGGCTCAGGAGGAATCTCCGGTGTCTACATCACGCATTGCGGCCGCGCGTGAGGTGAAACCAGCTTCGGCTACCAGTATGATTCAACGGCTGGCGAAGCTGAATATGGTTAACTATGAAAAGCATTATGGCGTTACCTTAACCGCTTCGGGGGAGAAGCTGGCGCTGGAAGTGATCCGTCACCATCGTTTGCTAGAACTGTATCTGATTGAGGCGTTGGGGTTTACCTGGGATGAAGTGCATGAGCAGGCGGATATTTTGGAGCATGTGATCAGCGAAAAGCTGGAAGAGCGCATTGCGGCCGCGTTGAATTACCCTGAATTTGACCCCCATGGCGATCCCATTCCGACGAAGGATGGGATCATGATTGAACCGGATGTTAGACCAATGTCCTCGGTGAGGTCGGGCGAAGCAGTGGTGGTGTCCCGAATTTTGGATGATAGTAATAGTGAACTTTTGCGCTATCTAGGAGATTTGGGGTTGGTTCCGGGCACGGCCGTGATCATCATCAGCATCGCCCCCTTTCAAGGTCCGCTCACGATTGAAGTTGCCGGTCGGCAAGAAGTCATTGGCCAAAATGTGGCCACAACTATTTTAGTTGAAGCGGTTAAGTAAGGAGATTGGGAGATTTAGGCTTTTTCAAAAATCAAATGATCCTACCCGTTTTGAAAAAGCCTAAATCTCTCAATCTCCAATCTCAATTATTCGTATCGCTCAAACGAGCATTCCGGTAAAAATCTCTCTTAAGCCACAAGGGGTAGCTGCGGATGAGCCATTTTACTTTGTTCATAATCTCTCCGTGCACTAATTCAGACACTTTCCCCTTTTGAATCTCCATAAAAGATGGCCCTTTTCCTTTAAGACCATATTGCAGCGGATAGCCCAAAAAAATTAAAAAGTCGCGGGTCATGTTTTCAAAAATCTCAATGTCGCGTGGTTTGAGCTTATTTTGCCAACGGGTTGCCAGGGCTGCGTCTGGTTCCTTGCCGATGAAGCTGTGCTGGCGGGTGGTATAACGGGGAGCAATAAATCCGGTAGCTTTGGTCATGTCGGGCGTATAGTCCAGGTTTAGAAAGCGGCAAATTTTTTGCAGGCTGCCAGCGGGGTTTTGTACCAGGTCTTCGTATCGTATCTGCATCACTTTTTGGGGGCCAAAGGTAGATTCGGCCGCTAACCCAAACGAGACCATACGCATCCACCAACGAGAAGCTTTGATGATGCTGTTCGGTCCCCAGTCCAGGGGCATTATAGAGGCGGCCACAGCACGGCCGTCGCGCACAAGATGTATCATTTTTGCCTGGGGAAACTGGGCTAACAAGGTGTGGGTATAACTTATGTTTTCGGGGGTATGGTCAATCCAGATAGAGGCATCTGGACGGCCGACTTTAGCCGCATACTGGCTGGCGATTGCGTTCATCAGGCTGGGAAAAGCGGGGGATATATCGTGGTCAACTTCCAGCGGCATCTCCCAAATTTGAAAACGCCAATGACGGTTGATGAAATCCGTGGCCGCAGCCATGTCTAGCTGGTCATTTTGCACGGCCGAGGAACGCAGCACATCAATCTTAAAATGGGATTCGGGGGTGCAAATGGCGGCCGAATGTGCCCCCAACATCGCCCCCAATAACGTCGTTCCACTGCGGCTGCAACCGCCAATAAATATTTGCTGTTCTATTTGCTTCATGGGGTAGTGGGATAGACAAAATTATTATCGGCTTTATGCAAGCCGGGTAACTTCTGATCCTTAGCCGAAAGAATTGGTTCGGCAATGGGCCAATTTATACCAATCGCAGCGTCGTTCCAAATAATGCCGCGATCACATGTAGATGAATAGTCGGCCGTGACTTTGTACAACACAGTGGCTGTCTGGCTGAGAACACAGAAGCCGTGAGCAAAACCGGGGGGTACATAGAGCAAACGACCGTTACCCGCCGACAATGTTTCCCCCACCCATTGCCCAAAAGTGGGCGATCCCTGGCGAATATCTACGGCCACATCGTAAATTTCTCCTTGTACGGCCGTGACCAGTTTTCCTTGTGCCGCCGGGTCAATCTGATAATGCAAACCGCGCAGTACGCCATGCACTGAATGGGACAAATTGTCCTGCACAAATTGTTGGGGCAGGCCATTCTCCGCAAAATCAGATAGCTTGTAGCTTTCCATGAAATACCCCCGATCATCGTCAAACTGTCTGGTCTCAATCAGGATAACGTCGGGGATGGCTAATGAGTGAAATTGAAAAGGCATAAATATTACTCTCCGTGCCATTGTCGTTAACTTAAGACCTCGCAGGTTTCCAAAATGATCTACACCCCTCTGAGGTTTTGCGTTAAAACCTGCGAGGTCTTCGCTTAAGTTAACACTTATGCTCTCCGTGCTTATCTTTCATAGGGTGGAGATTATAACGGAAAATGAATATAGACGGGATGGCAACTTGAGATACAATCAGTCCCATTATGATTCAACCTTATTATGATCTGAAAGCGTGGGCTATTCGCCAAATCTTTGATAAGCGGGGTACGGAATGTTATATCTTGTCTTATCCCAAATGCGGCCGTACCTGGCTGCGGCTGCTCATTGGCAAGGTCATGTGCGACCAATTTAATCAGCCGGAAGAAAAAATTATTGGTACGTATCGTCTCACGGCCGTGCCCGGTGTCCTCCGCACCCATTTCAGCCATGATTACTCTTCCATCAAAGAGAGTTTTCCTTACAACCGGATGCCCCAGGACAAGTCACAATATGCCCCGGCCAAAGTTATTTTCCTCATTCGGGATATTCGGGATACGCTCGTTTCCAGTTACTTTCAGGCCACAAAACGGGTGAATCGTTTTCACGGTCCACTGTCCGACTTTTTGCGGAGTGATAAGTATGGCGTTCGTAAAATTGTGACCTATTACAATTTGTGGTATGAAAACCAAAATGTGCCCCGTGATTTTTTGCTGCTGCGGTATGAAGATTTACACCAGAATCCGACGGCCGTTTTACGTCAGACGCTGCAATTTATGGAGATGGCGGAGGTGAGAGAGGATTTGTTGACGGCGGCCGTTCACTATGCCAGCTTCGATAACATGAAAAAAATGGAATCCAAAGGGGCGTTAGACACAGACAAAATGCAACCCGGTCAACAAGCAGACAATGAAAGCTACAAAGTCCGCAAGGGCGTTGTTGGCGGCTACGGTGAATACTTGTCCGCAGACGATTTAGCTTATATAGATGCTGTTATTCAGGAGGTGGGATGCCCGTTTGCTGAATTGTATGCGCCATCAAAATGAAATATCTACTTAAATTGCATGTATGGCAGTTATTCCTCTTGCTCTGTGGACTGCCACTCTTTGTTGGATTCTTTGGGCCGGGCTTGATGAATTTTTTCAATAAAAAGTGGATTGTTTCTTTAATAGCATCAGTACAAATGCTTCTGGTCATCGGCATTCTGTTTAGTTGGTTTTGGGCAGTAGGGATAACGTCAAATGAGAAAGTAAAGCCAGAAATTAGAATGAAGGTAGGCGTTTTCAAATCTAGCCTGGCGTATTCTATTATATGGTGGTTAATCTATCTCGTGTATTGGACGCGGAAATCTCAGTTATTAGGTGATCTGTTAGAGCAAAATGATATAACTGCAATCATGGGTCAATTCAGCTCATGGGATTATTTACTCGTCATGGTTTTTCAATCAATTGCGATGATCTGCATGTTCTATGTTAGTTACTTCATTGCCAAAAACTTGGTAATGGCTGAAAAACAAAAAAAGGTGACGTTTAACGAATTCCGCAATGTATTGTTCTCGCTCTGGTTCTTGCCAATAGGTATTTGGCTAATAAACTTATATGAATAAACAAAATTTCCCCCTTGAAGCAGTCGCCACCTATCCATTACCAGGCATGGTCGTACCCGGTTCCCTCCAATTTAGCCCCGACGACAAATTGCTGACATACCTCTACAGCCCCGACAAAAGTTTGACCCGACAGTTGTTTGCCTTTGATTTAGAAACGGCCGTTGCCCAGCCCATCGTCTCTCCACCCGGCGACGGTAATACAGACGCCAATGTGTCCTCGGAAGAAGTATTACGCCGCGAGCGGTTGCGCCAGCGTGAATTTGGCGTCACTCAATATGCGTGGTCAGGGAAGAACGGCCGTTTGCTCATCCCCCTGCAAGGCGGCCTTTATGTGCAAGATGGCCCCGCCGGCGACCTGCGTTTGCTGGTTGAAGACGATGGGTTGCCCTGCCTTGATCCTCGTTTTTCTCCAGACGGCCGTTGGGTAGCCTACGTGCAAAATGCAGAATTGTACGTTGTTTCCGCAGAAGGCAGCCAGCCGCGTCAGATAACGCATGGAGCGCGGGACACAGGTAAAAAGCATGGTCTGGCCGAATACATTGCCCAGGAAGAATTGTCCCGACGATATGGTTTTTACTGGTCGCCGGACAGCCAACAGTTGGCTTTTACAGAAGTAGACGAGACACACATTCCCATTTACCGTATTTTGCACCAGGGCAAAGATGAAGTTGGCACGGCCGCACAGGAAGACCATCATTACCCTTTTGCCGGTCAACCCAATGTGCGGCTCCGTCTGGGCATTACCAATCTTCAGGGGGATGAACCCGTCTGGTTGGATTTGGGTGAAAATGAGGATATTTATCTGGCACGAGTGAATTGGCTGCCCGACGGCCGTCTCAGCGCCCAAATTCTCAATCGTACACAAACCCAACTTGACCTATTAGTTTTTGATACCCACACAGGGGAAAGTCAGCTTTTGCTGCGTGAAAGCAGCGATGTGTGGATTAATCTACATCACCTGTTCCGGCCGTTGAAAGACGGCCGATTCATCTGGGCTTCTGAACATACCGGTTTCCAGCATTTATATTTGGTTGCGGCCGATGGGGAATTGATTCGACCGTTGACAAGCGGAAAATGGCTGGTAGACAGCATTGCGGCCGTAGATGCCAAAGCTGATCTGGTCTATTTCACCGCCACCAAAGAGTCGGCCATGGAAAGCCATCTGTACGCAGTTTCCCTGGATGGCGGCGAACTGCGCCAGATCACAACAGAACCGGGGATGCACACCATTAAAATTGACCACAGCAAACACCGCTTTGTAGATGTTGTGCAGGCGATCAACCGGCCGCCGCAGATTACGTTACGTTCATTGGCAGATGGCCACCTTTTGCAAACCATTTTCGATGAGCATGATAGCCGTATTGACGAACTACCCCTCATCCAACCAGAAATTGTTACCCTGAAAAATCGGCATGGCGTACTTTTGTATGGGGCTGTGTACCGGCCTCCGGACCAGTTTGGAAATGGCCCCTTTCCTACCATCGTCAGCGTGTATGGCGGGCCACATTCCCAGCGCGTAACCAACAGTTGGGGGCTGACGGTGGACATGCGGGCGCAATATCTGGCCAATCAGGGCTACCTGGTGTTTAAGCTGGATAACCAGGGTAGCGCCAGGCGCGGATTGGCTTTTGAAGGCGTCATCAAACACAAATTGGGCGAGGTGGAAGTGCAGGATCAGGTGGATGGGGTACGCTGGTTGGCCGAGCAAGGGTTGGCCGACCCCAGCCGGGTGGGTATTTATGGTTGGAGCTATGGCGGTTATATGGCCTTGATGACTTTGGTGCGGGCGGGGGATGTGTTCAAAACGGCCGTCGCCGGCGCGCCCGTCACCCATTGGGATGGGTACGATACCGGTTACACAGAAAGATATATGGGCACACCCCAAACCAACCCCAGCGGCTATGAAATCAGTAGCGTCATGCACCATGTTTCAAAAATGGAAGGGAACCTGCTGCTGGTACATGGCCTTATTGATGAGAACGTCCATTTTCGCCACACGGCACGGTTAATTAACGCTCTTATTCGCGGCCGTAAACCGTATGAACTGCTACTCTTCCCTGATGAACGGCACATGTCGCGTGGTCTGGCTGACCGCATTTACATGGAAGAACACATTCTGGATTTTTTCCAACGCACGTTACCATAGAGCGATTTTCCAAATCGCAGGCGAATTGCAAATTCGGACATGGTTCATTTTGGGTATATATCATCTTTACAGTCTTGTATGTACATTGTGTAACTACGTTGTGCGCTTTGGGCGAATCTACTCCTGTACGCAACTGCAGAATTTAGCAAAGCGACTAAATACTCGACGTT
>JAAEOP010001295.1 GCA_024223125.1 Chloroflexota bacterium | reverse complement strand
GCTTTTTGCCTCATGAGTTGGCGGTAATTGTTGCCGCCGAAGGTGAAAAAGGTAATTTCGTCATCGGGTACTTCAAAGTGGCCGTAATTGTCGGGTACAGCTTGCTGTTGGCCAAAAAACCAGGTGATGACGGCCATGTCGGGGTTGGCGGCAACGGCCGTTAATCGCAATGGAATCATCGGCCGTTCAGACGGGTAGGTGACGGCTATGGGTTGAATATCTTGTGTGCCAAAGTCGGGCGCCAGACGCATCGCCAGGAAGACAAATTGCTCTTCGACATACACATCAATGAGCGGTTCCATCTCTGGCGTAACCCGGTAGCCGTTGTCTCGCAGCCAGGTTATTAGTTCATCGGGGTCGGCCGAGCCAATGACCACAAAACCGTAAGGACCAACTTCTCCTTCAGCGTATATTTCCACGCCACTGTTTTCAGACGCTTCTTCCGCCGCCATTTCCATTGCAACGACCTGGGCACAATCGGGCGTAGGCGGGGGGATGAACACAGGATTGGTCGCCAGTTCTAACTCGGTAAAGGCGGCGTTAGCGGTGTCGGGTACGGCAATATCCTCATTGCCAATGGCTTCTGGCAGGGGCAGAATCCAGGAGAAATCTTCATCGAAGCCGGTGTATTGAATCTGGATAACGGCCGTCACTGTCCCATCTCCATTATCTGTAAAAATAATCCGTTCAGCATTTTGGTCTACTGGATTATTGCGACAAAAAAGCCCGCCGCAAGCGTAAGCTGGGCGAGTCAATAGGGTGATCATCAAGATGATAATCAATAGACCAAATAGGTGAAAGAATCTTTTTTGCAACATAATTTGCCTCCTTAACAGTAGAACAAGCTGTCAGTTTGCTCGGTGCAAACTAACAGTTTGTGCAACAAGTGGACGAAAGGATAACCATCTCCTACATGTGATTTGCCAACGACATGTTGGGCGAGTTGGTTCCATGTGCTAGATTATACAGGATGACTGCGGCTTATTCGATATTTTCACCTTTTCAAAAGGTGGAACCTTTCTTACATTAGGGCGACTGCATAGGCCACATCCCCGGCACAACGCAGGCGCTTATTCTTTTTGCCAACCTTATGCGACCGTTCCTGGGACAATAGATTGAGTACTAAATAGCGAATCACATCTAGATTTTCGGC
>JAAEOP010001294.1 GCA_024223125.1 Chloroflexota bacterium | reverse complement strand
TATGTTTCGTTTCATCGGTATGGTTGGCGTTAACTTCGCCTATACAGATTACGATACCATGGCCGACATATTAGGGTCACCAGGACAATCCTTCTCCTATCGAGTCGTCAGCACAGATCAGACATTAAAAGGACAACAACTGTTAGGCGTCCAACTAGATGAACTTTTACGGGAACAAGGATATAACATCAATATGATTGAAGCAGGTCTGGTCACACGCCAGGAAAATTCGCAAGGTATCAATATTCTAGTCACCTTCTTGCTGACGATGGCTGTTTTAACAGCTATTGTAGGCAGCATCGGGCTGACCGGGACGATGGGCATGAATGTACTGGAACGAACTCGTGAAATTGGGGTGATGCGGGCCATTGGCGCCGTAGACCTGGAAATTATCAAGACGGTGGTTTTGGAAGGGGTCATGATTGGTTTGATTAGCTGGACATTGGCTGTTATCCTTTCCTTCCCTATTAGCTATTTGCTGCTTACCATTATCGGCAATGCCATGCTCAACGCCGTCCTACCGCTATCCATTACACCGCAGGGTTTCATCATCTGGTTGGGCGTGGTGCTGGCGCTGTCAGTTTTTGCCAGTATTCTACCGGCACATAATGCAGCCCGTTTAACCATTCGGGAAGTTTTGGCGTATGAATAGGTTCGTAATAACGGCTTTAATGGAACGTTAAGCGTGGCAGCGCGTATAAGTTACATAGACATAGTTCTGGTGGTTGGTTGATGTTACAAACCACTAACCGCCAGCAACCAATCTCAAAGGAGTTTTTGCATGACTGTAAAACGTTTATTGATAGGCATTGTCCTGATTGCCGTTATCGGGGGGGGCGCTTACTATGGTTACCAACAGTGGCAGGCCAATCAGGAAACAGAGGAAGCGGCCGCAACCGTAGACGCCGATAGTTTGCGAGTTGATACTGGCATCGATCTGGTAACGGCCGAAGGGCGCGTAATCCCCTTACAAGAGACCAACCTCTCCTCCCAAACAACGGGAGCAGTAGTCGAGATTCTGGTAACAGAAGGGGATATGGTAGAAGCCGGCGATCCGTTGCTGCGCTTAGCCACAACCGATCAAGAGATTGCCATTACCCAGGCCGAAGTGGGCATCACCCAGGCAGAGGCTAATATAGAAACGGCTCAGGTTGGGCTGCTGCTGGCGCAGTTAAATCTGGAGGCTGCCAATTTGGCAGTGCGGGCGGCCGAAGCAGATTTGGCCTTGTTAGAAGCCGGGCCAACAGATGCTCAGGTGGCTTTGTCAGAGCAGAATGTAGCTGTAGCCGAGGCGGGAATTAACCAGGCCGGCGCCAACCAGAATTTGACATTGGAAGGAGCGACCAGCGCCCAAATTGCGGCCGCCCAAGCGCAGTTGTCGGCCATGCAAGCAGCGTATGACAATGCCTTAAAATCATACCAACCCGTTTTGCAAAACCCAGATTCAGATGAAGAGGCACGGGAGCAGGCCGGTTATCGTCTGAACTCAGCTAGCGAAAGTTTGAATGCAGCCCAGGCAGCGTTAGATTCGCTGCTCACCGGGGCCAGCAATTCAGAGCGGACAGCAGCCAGCAGTGGGGTGGCTGTTGCTGCCAATCAGCGGGATGCAGCCCAGGCGCAGGTAGATTTGCTGTTAGCGGGAACACGGCCGGAACAAATTGCCATTGCCGAAGCCAGTTTACAGCAAACACAGGACGCGGTGACAGAAGCTGAACTAGGGGTGACAAATGCAGAAACGGCCGTGACCCAGGCCGAAGCAGCCCTATCAGAAGCAGAAGCAGCTCTGGCGTTGGCCGAAAACGCCCTGACTAAACGCACCCTCACAGCCCCATTTGCGGGCACAATAGCCGACGTACACGCCAAAGTAGGCGAGATTGCCCAGGCAGGACTGCCCGTCATTACGTTGGCCGATTTTAGCCAGTGGCAAGTAGAAACAACCGACCTGACAGAATTAAATGTGGTGGAAGTGTCCCGCGATTTGCCGGTGAGTGTGCAAATTGACGCTTTTCCCGGCGAGGAAATATCTGGCTGGGTGACAGATATTTCCGAGGTTTCCAACAATGTTCTGGGGGATGTGACCTATATTGTGACGGTTGCTTTGGAAGATGATAACAATTTACCGCTGCGATGGGGGATGACGGCTGTTGTGGATGTAGACACGGAAAAATAATCAACGGTCAACGATCAACGGTCAATGATCATCAACAGAATTTTCAGGAAGTGAAAAGATGAAACTAAAACAGATTTTAAGCATACTCATTGTGATAATTATTGCCGGGTTGGTTTTGGCGCTGCCTCGTGGGCGAGCGGAGGCAACAGGGGTGAAGACGGAAACGGCCGCTGCCCAAACTTCCCCCATTAATATACAGGCAGAAGGCGAATTACTACCCCAGGCATTTGTGACGCTGGCTTTTCAGGCCGATGGTAATGTGGCCGAAATATTGGTAGAAGAAGGGTCCATTGTGCAGGCTGGCGACCCCCTGGTTAAACTAGAAGCAAGCGATATTGAGCTGGCGCTTGATCAAGGCGCCGCCCGTGTTAATTCGGCGGAAGCGGGTTTGCTGGTAGCTCAAAATCAATTGGCGCTGGCAGAAGTGGCCGTGACCAACGCAGAAAACGGTGTCGCTATTGCCCAGGCGAATTTGACCCTGACCAAAGCGGGGCCATTACCGGCTGAGATTGCGGCCGCAGAAGCCAATCTGGCCGCCGCGGAAGCGGCCGTCGTTCGGGCCGCCGCCAGCCGTGATTCTGCTTTAGACATCGTCTCTGATTCTGATTTGTCTGGAGCGCAGGCGAATTTAGCAGTGGCTACGGCCGATTTATTACTGTTGGAAGACCAATATCAACAAATATTGGACGCCTGTTTTGAACTGCCAGACGGCAGCGAAGTTTGTCCACTTTATGGGCCGGTGGAAGAACAAACGCGGGCACAGGTAGAGGTGGCGCAAGCACGGCAGACAGCGGCCCAGGAAACATTGAATTTCTTAAACAGCGGCCCGACCGCTGGTCAGCGAGCGGTAGCTGGCAGCGGTGTGGGCCTGGCTATTGCCAGCCGGGATGCAGCTCAGGCACAGCTTGATTTGCTGTTGGTCGGAACGACACCAGAGCAAATTGAAAAGGCGGAAGTGGGCGTGGCTCAGGCAGAATTGGGCGTGGAGTTGGCTAAAGCGCAGGCGGCGCAGGCGGAAGCGGCCGTCTCCCAGGCAAGGGCCAGTCTGGAAGCAGCCCAGGCAGCGCAGGCAGCAACTCAAGCCGTCTTAGACCGCATGACGTTGCTGGCAACCATGGATGGTACAGTAGCGGCCGTGAATGTGAATCCCGGCGAACTGGTAGCGTCCGGTACGCCAGTGGTGACGCTGGCTGATTTTTCAACCTGGAATGTAGAGACAACCGATTTATCAGAATTGGATGTGGCTGGCATTGAAGAAGGGGGCACAGTAACAATTTCTTTTGACGCCATTCCCGATGAGACAGTTGTGGGCACGGTACAGTCTATTGCCTATGTTCCCGGTCAGGCGCAGGGGGATGTGGTGTATCAGGTAACGGTGCAGTTGGCGGACGTGACTAATTTGCCTCTGCGTTGGGGGATGACGGCCGTGACGGAGTTTGCGAATTGACATTTTCCCGGAAACTGCCTGTATGCTCATTAGGATGTGTTTCATTTATTTAACAACCATTCTATGCAGCCAATGCCCACATCGTCGCCAGTTATACTCAAACACCCCCTGGTTGCTTTGCAATCTATTGAACAGCTTGATTTACTGCACAAGTTGTTTGATGTCGTCTAGATATCGACGGCCGTTAAAACTGAGTTTTTAGCAACAGAAACAGCCGTGCGCGAACCGATATTAAAGCAAGCGATCTGGATGAAAATAGTTGCCTTAACCAATCCGCGCCATGCGCTGGTCTACACGAGACTGGATCGCGGTGAAGCAGAAGTATTGGCGTTGGTCGTTGAACATTCGGTGCGGCTGATAATCATGGACGAACGAAAGGGCCGCCAATACGCGCATCGTTTGGGTCTGCCGCTGACAGGCACGTTGGGTGTTTTGTTGCTGGCTAAAGAGAAAGAGTTGGTAACGGCCGTTGCCCCGCTAATAAACCGGTTACTAGAAAATGGTTTGTATCTTTCACCTGGCATCTTCAACCGCACGTTGGCGCTGTCTCAGGAGAAAAGAAGACAACTAAAGTTACATTGCCAGGAGTCATTACGAACAAGTTTACGGGTCAACTGCCGCAGGGTAGCTTCCCAGAACGGTTGAAGTGAGTGCAGGAACTTACCAGGCAAGCCACCCCCACCGGCATCCAGGAACTTGTCGCTGCCCTGGGGGATAAAAACGCTACCATTGTGTGGACGGCCGGGGCTAGTCTGCGGCAAAGTGGCGGGGGTATTGCAGGCTTTTATGGCACAAACGGAGGATACGGCCGTTAAAGTGGAAGCGGAGAAAATTTTGCAATCGCTCACGTAAATTGGGATGGTGGATCAGGTTGATATGTGGGGGAGTAAAGCATTTTTACCATATTGTGTGAGGGAAAAAGCCACGTATTTTTAAGTATATTGTTTTTGCAAAAATAACCATCCCCAGATCAATGGCCGAAATGTGCTATTTTGCAGAGTCGCATTGAAACCCATTGCCATGTAAAATGCAAACGAACTATCAAAAAAAGGTGCGGTTATGAAAAATCTCAAACAGTTACTACTTATCATTTTTATGCTTGGTCTGTTAGCCAGTTGTGCCCCCAGCGAACCAGAAGGGGGCGGCAATCTGCCCGAACATGGTCAAGAGTTAATCAATAGCTACATTACAAAAGATAAGAGGGACGAAAGTGGCGGAACTCTGGCGTACATTAAAGATGTAGAAAACAGTCCACCCGATGAAAACTTGTGGTGTGTGAATGCTCGTTTTGTTACCTCACAAGGTGTTTTTACCATTCCCATTCTTGTCAGCCAACGGGGTGAGGAGTGGCGGCTAGATCGGACGCCAGAAAAATCGCTTTATGAAGAATATGGCTGTGTGTGGCCCAAATAGTGCAAATTGTTAGTTTGCGCGGACAAACTAACAGTTTGTCCAACGTGAGGAAAGAATTTTATGCCAATTAAGACAGTGGTTTTTGATCTGGGGGGCACGTTAATTGAGTATGCTGGCGAATATGCAAACTGGCCCGATTTGGAAACACCCGGTTTTCAGGCTGCTTATAATTCTTTGGACCACAATGGAGCTACGCTGCCTGAATTCAGCCTGTTTCAGGACGCCGGTTTTACTTTGCTGCCGGAAATGTGGCAGGCAGCTACCCGGCACGAACAAAACCTGACTGTCACAGATTTGTTAAGCTTCACATTGCAGCAGGTGGGAGTAAGAACTGTTTCCAGGGAACACACGGCCGCTGCGGCCCACGAATACGGCCGTGCCATCCAAGCTCAGGCCAGGTTAATTGACACGGCCGTAGAAACAGTACAACAAATCAAAGCCGCTGGTTACAAAGTGGGACTGGTTTCCAACACCATGTTCCCTGGCGACATGCACCGGGCAGACATGACCCGTTTTGGTTTGATTGACTATTTTGACGCCCTGGCCTTTTCGGCCGACTTGTTTCAGTGGAAGCCCAATGCAGCCCCCTTTTTGCATATGTTAGCCAAGTTAGAAGCGGAAGCGGAAACGGCCGTGTACATCGGCGACGACCCAGCCAGCGATGTTGTGGGTGGGCAGGCAGCCGGCCTCCGTACTATCTACTTCCGATCCAGCCAGCGATTCGCTCCGCCCGATGGCGTACAACCCCATGCTGAAATCAAACGCCTGAAAGAGCTTCTACCCCTCCTACAACATTGGAATGGACAACTCTCTGGTTGTCATTAACGTTTAGAAATCGAATTTCTTCGAACTTGATAATTTGCTGTCCCCAAACCCAAAACGTATGAACATCGTAAGATTTTTCCTACAGTGGCTGACAAGCATCAGCGACAATGCTACACTATCCACATGATGACAGATGATCAGATCACACACCAAAAAGCAATGGTTTTGTTTGACCGGGCGTATCGTTACCAGATGAATGGTGAATTGGGCAACGCAATTTTGCTTTACCAGCGTTCCATTGAAACCCACCCAACGGCCGAAGCCTACACCTTTCTCGGCTGGACATACAGCATGATGGGACGCACAGACGAAGCAATTGAGATGTGCCATCAGGCAATTGAAACAGACCCTACTTTGGGTAATCCATATAATGACATTGGCGTTTATTTGATGGAGCAGGCACAATGGAAAGAGGCCATTCCTTGGCTAGAAAAAGCTATCACCGCATCCCGGTATGAAAATCCCCAATTTCCTTACCTGAATCTGGGACGGGTCTATGAACAGACGAGCCGCTACCGTTCGGCGCTGCAAAGTTATGATAAAGCACTGGAAATAGACCATTTTTATCTGCCCGCCCATTGGGCCAAAACGGCACTTTTAGGCAAAATGAATTAGGTAGTTCGTAGTCCAAACCGCTGAAGCGGTTACTACAAACCTGAACGGCTACTACTAACTTTAGCCTCTTCGCAATCAGCCCCTATGGTCGAACAACCAGAACCGAACAAGGTACATGGTGTAATATCTGGGGCACTATTGTGCCCAACAACAAGTCATTCCAGAAGTTACTCTCCACACGACCCCCGACGACAACAAGATCATAGCCACCCTCATCTGCCTCTTGCACAATTTCCTCGCTGACGATGCCCTGGCATAATTTTAATTTGGCTGAAACACCATATTCACGCATCAATTCAGACCCCCAATTGAGATGTTGTGCCAGAGGGGTGTTTGACTCTAAAAGAGCCGACAACGTTTCTTCCATCGTTTCTAATCCGGCATACATCGCCGGCACCGGATCAGTCACATGCAGCAAGCCGACGTTGGCTCCGGCCGCCTGCGCCAGTTCTGCGCCAAATGTCACCACTGAGTTGCTATTATCCTGACCACCTGTGCAAACTAGCAAACGATTCAGATTAGCCTTTTCTGCTTTAACAACCAAGACTGATACAGAAGCCTGTTTGGTGACAGCATCTGTCACCGAACGCATAAAATAGTCGAGAAAGCTTTGCACAACATGGGCGCCCAGGACTATCAACTCATACTCGCCTTCACGAGATTCTTCAATGATTTCCGCGGCCGGATTGCCCTGTCGCACCTGAACCTCTACTTCTGGCTGGGCGATCAATTCTCTGGCTTCTCTGAGCATCTTCTCGGCCGACGGCCGTTCCCCAGCAGATTCTACCACTTTCAAAAGCGTCAAGCTGGATTGTTTCTGTCCGGCCACCAAGGCGCCGAACTTCACAGTTGTCTCAGCATATGGTAAGCCCCCCACACAAATCAAAGTGTTCACAGTTCACCTTCCATTCATCTAAAATTACGGCATCTGGCCCCCCAACAGACGAATTAAAACCAACACAGCGCCAATCAGCGGCAAAAAGGAAAAAAACAGCCGAATTCGGGGACCGGCGACACGAGTTGTAGCCGTTGCCCCTATCTGTGCCCCCAACGCGGCCCCAGTTTGCATGACCAGGGCCATCAACACATCTACATTACCTTTAACCGCATGAGTCAACGTACCAAAACCAGCTGAGAATATGATTTCAAAGAGGTCTGTACCCACAGCCACATGGGTGGGTACGCCCACAAAATAAATAAGCATGGGCATACGAACAAACCCACCACCCACGCCTAATGCACCAGCCAACACACCGGTAATCATGCCTACGCCCAACACAACCCAAAGGGAAATCTCCACGATGCCGGAATTAGGGAATGCGACCATTGGCCAAAGGCGAATGCGGCGGACATAGTTAGGCACGTCCGCAAATGCCAACGTATCGCGCACATTTTTTTGCATACGAACAATTCGCAATGCTTTCAAACTTTCCCAGGCCGTAAACCCACTAATCAGCAACAAAATGACAATGTAAGCAATACCAATAACCTGGTCAATATTCCCAGTTTCTTCAAGTGATTCGATTATTCTAGCCCCAATTTCAACGCCGATGATGGTTCCTACAATCATCACGCCGCCCAACTTCATATCTACATGGCCTAAGGTCCGGTGTCGTTTGGCGGCGACAATTGATTTGCCGGTCATATGCGCTAAATCAGTGCCGATAACAAAATTCATGGGCACACCAGACCAAAACATCATCGGGCCAGCCAGAAAGCCGCCACCAACGCCAAAAAAGCCTCCCAATATACCAACCACAAACCCAATGCCTATTAAGAAAAGAGGATCAATTGTGACGCCACTGATTGGAAAGTCCATGTTTTCAATCCGATTTCTCAAGACCCAATCGGTCTACTAAAAATGAAGTGATCCATTCAAGCACGACGGCCTGGGTAACAATGAGAACCAATGAAGCCACAGCATAGACCCACAGATTAAGGTGAAATAATTGGGTCAGGGGTTCCCCTAAGAATCTCAAAACGGTCAGGAAATATATCGTCAGTAGAATTCCATAGATGATAAATTCAATGATTATATTGCGTATGATTCGTCTTTTGCCCGTTTTCATAGTTTCTAATTATAGGGGTTTTGCGGTGAAGAGGAAAACGGCCGTTTGTCGTCAATACCCATAATAAGCTTCATTTTCAGATTTGGCGAAAGTTGGCTCTTACATTATGTTATGGATATGGAACGATTATCAGGACATATTACCATCGCGGCCGTGGGCAAAATAAAGCGGTTACAATTTCGCTTTATTCAAGATGATTATCTAAAACGGTTGGCACGATATACGAAGATTGAACTGGTTGAAGTCAAGGATGCAGTCGGAAAAGGGGCGCCGAATCACGTCGCCATTGATAAAGAAGGTAAACAATTGCTCAAAGCCACCCAAAAGGCCAACCGTCGTATCGTTCTTGTTTCCACCGGCCGTCAACCAGACAGCATAAAATTGGCCCGTTTCGTGCAAAACCAGGTTGGATTATACAGTCGTATTGCTTTTTTAATCGGTGGGCCAATGGGATTATCAGATGAGGTTTTGAGCAACTGCCAGGAATCATTATCCCTCTCCCGGCTCACCTTCCCCCACGAAATTGCCCGGCTGCTGCTGTTGGAACAACTTTACCGGGCAGCGACTATTGTGGCCGGAGAATCGTATCATAAATGAGCTGTGTTCAGTGTGCAGTTTTTAGTATGCATTGTGCGGTCAGTGTACTGAAAACTGAACACTAACTACCGTTTCCCTTGAATCACAATCACATACTCGCCACGCGGTTCTACGGCCGTAAAGTAGATGATCAAATCAGACAGATTCCCCCGTTGTACCGATTCATACATTTTGGTTAGTTCGTTACACACGGCTGTTTCTCTATCCCCATACACTGCCAACGCATCCGCCAAAAAGGCTAGCAGCCGGTGCGGACTTTCATAAAAAATCAAGGTATGTGGGGAATCTGTATCCACAGCCATAAAGTTTTGCCGCTTGCCACTTTTACGCGGTGCAAAGCCACGAAAGGTAAAACTATGCGCCGGTAAACCAGAGAGGACAAGAGCAGTGGTCACGGCCGTAGCCCCTGGAATCATCGTCACTTCAACGCCGGCCTCAATCGCTTTACGGACAATCGAATAACCGGGATCAGAAATCCCCGGCGTCCCAGCCTCCGACACCACCGCCACCGACTTACCCTCGGCCAGATATGCCATGATTTTACGGCCGGCTCGCTCCTCGTTGTGTTCATGATAGGCCATCTGGGGCTTGCTGATATCATACTTCTTCAGTAATATGCCTGTTTTGCGTGTATCTTCGGCCGCGATCACATCCACCGTCCGCAACATCTCCAACGCCCGCAACGTAATATCTCCTAAATTTCCAATGGGTGTAGCTACTAAATACAACATTTATCAGATCCACACAGGGACACTTTGGTACTCATTTATCTCAAATAATACCATAGAAGAGTAAAAACAGGGCTTTTGAGCCAGTTCATGTGTTCACCTACAAATCAGCCAGAAGAATAAATTCGGCTGCATAAATACCTGAGCAAAAGTTTACAGATAAAATAGGGACAAAAATAAACGAGAAAAAAGGTTTAATCATGTGATTTGTCGTTCCCTTATCAGAACCTGTAAAGAAAACGCTCAATGAATTGTTCAAAAATTATCCTAAACATCGAACGAGAATAAGAGAGCATATGATTCTCTTGAGTGCTGACGGGTTCCAGATAGATGAAATAGCCCGAATCTTTAAGGTACAACGAGACACCGTTAGTCGCTGTTTTCAAAATTGGGAAAGCAAAGGTATCGCTGGCCTCTTTGACAGCCCTAAAAGTGATCGTCCGCAGGCCTTGTCACCACAAGGGAGTGAACGAGCCATCGTCTGCGTAACCGGTTTGCGAGAAAACGAAATACCTGTGCGGCCGTATCACCTTCAACAACCACATACGACAATGGCAAAGAACCCCGTGCTCGCAAATCAGGTTGACGCTTTGTTGGGCAGGTTTTTTGCCCACAACTGGACATGCCAAACAGCCTGACCAGCAAAAAGTTTGTAAATTTTTAACTTGCAGTTTTCTAAAACC
>JAAEOP010001293.1 GCA_024223125.1 Chloroflexota bacterium | reverse complement strand
TGTCCATTTTTTGTAACAATCCGTAGATAATGGGTAGATCGTCTACCCGTTCTGTGTTGATTCGTTTGTCTGGTACACTCATCATAATTCATAGGTGTACCAAATTTGCTTTTTATGTCAAAATTTAAGCGAACGTCGAGAAGATTAGTATAGTCATTTTCCCCCTCTTGATAGTGGTTTAATGTGATGAATCTCCGCCGAAAAAAGTTCAACTTTTACCCATCAAGGCACAAATCCTGTCAAGATGAAAAGTTGAACTTTTGGGTTTCGATAGCGATAGCTTTTTTCGGTAGAGTCAAACTTGCTCCTAAGGATACGACGTAGGCAATGGCGTTGACCCCGGCGGCGGCGTATTGATTGGATAAGGGGGGAGTGTCGTTGGTTGTGTTGGCGGCCCATTGGTGGCGGACGGCGTGGCGGTACTGCTTCCGACTGTGGGTGTAGGGGTACCAGCGCTGCCAGTGTTGGTAGCGGTGGGCGTCGGAGAAATGATAAATCGGGTGGGAGTAGGAGTGATTGTTGGCAGTGTGGTAGGCGGCCCGGTTGGCGTAGGATTGCCGGGCAGCGGGGTGGCTGAGGGCGTTGTTTCTGTTTCTACGGTGGAGGTGGGGAATACGGCCGTGCCAGTCGGTAAACTTGTCGGCGTATTGGCTGAAGCGGATGAGCCTGTTCTGGTAACCAGCTCAGGAAATTCAGGGGTATTTATGCCCGATAATAGCGAACTGTCACGGGTGCTGGCTACAAGCGGATTGGGCTGTA
The DNA here is from genome assembly GCA_024223125.1 of Chloroflexota bacterium. The sequence goes on along the minus strand of JAAEOP010001293.1, from coordinate 5,962 downwards.
CTATCTGCTCCACGTCCAGATACCACACATTACCAGACGGCGGCGCTTTACCGCAGCCCACCGGCCCGGTATAAAGTCGCCAGATACCTTCGATCGTTAATGTAGTCCCCGAAGAAATGATGGACAGCGGCTTTTCAAACCCCTGGGCGTTTAACTGTAATCCATCTGAAACAAGCGCCCATTGGATAACCGGACCATTGTAAAGAGCGCACTCTGGCAGCGTCAGGCGTAAATATCGCCCCGTCACGCGAATACGCTGATTGTGATATTGGGCGGCATTATTGCTGAGTTCAGGGAAGGTAACAAGCTCTGGCTGCCCATCTACAATCAGGCTGATGCCGGTGGGGGTGGCGTAAAATGGTCTCAACGGCCGTCCCGGTTGATTCCAGTTAAGAAATAGGAAAATGGCAATGAGGGCGGCCGCCGCCAACCCCAGCAGGCCAATTTGTAAGAGATGCGGCCGTAATTTACCGCCCGCTCCCTGTTCCACTTCCCCAATCTGTTCTTCATCAAAATCCATACTTTCGCTCAACGAAACTTAAATTTGGGCCAACGCACGCCCCGATAATGTATCCACCATTCAAGCAGCAAAACAAAAAAACCGATGATAATTAGCCAGGGCCACAATTCCCGTTGCCCTACAGCGCCTTCACTTTCTGTCACGGCCGTCTCTTGCCCCACCTGTACCTGCTCTGTCGGTTGAATATGGGATTCGGCCTGATCAAAGAGATTGACGGCAAAGCTGCCCGCCGCCCGTTCCCCGGTATTGTCGCGCAGGATGACCTGATACAAACCCAATTGGTCTGTTTCTGTAAATAAAATGGCTTCTTCACCCACCTCGTTTGTCCAGGCAGCGCCATCTGGTTTGATGATGGTTACGGCCGTTGTGCCCGCTCCCGGCGCAATGGAAACAGGATCGCCGGGCTGTAAACCGGTGGGGGCGTCAAACGGCCGTCCCGGACTTAGCCAGCCCGTAATATTAGCCATCAAAATAGGAAATGCAATTTGTAACGGCAAATCAGAGTCACGCAGATCAAAATTCATCAGAGCCAGGCGACGGCCGTTGCGTTCCCCAATTTGAATAAGCGGGCCGCCTTCCGCCTGCACCAATGTTTGCGCCCATGGCGCGGTTACATTTTGCGCCTGCCGTATATTCACATTGCGCCAATCTACAAATTGCAATAAGGGTGAATCGGCCAGCTGCACCGTTACCGTGTTTGAGAAGACGCCATTTACCGTAAACAAATCGCTTCCGCCTGTTTGTGGTTTGAGGATGAGCATATCGGTATCAGGCGGTGAGTCGGGCAAGGGTACGCCATCGAAAACAACTAAATCAAAAGGGTTATCATTGTCGTTCAGCAAATCGCTGCCCGGCGACGCTTTGAATGCCTCAATCCCCGGCAACACGGAAAAGACCTGCTCTAAAAACAGATTCCCCTCGGTAACGATGAGGGCGCGATTGCTGACCCCGCCTTCATGCACGGCCCAGGCGGTATCGTCCAGCGTCAGGGAATCCCCCTCCTGAGCGCTCAATTGGGCCTGGATGATTTGGGTTCTGGCCGGCAGTGTCCAGGTTGCACTGGCTATGCTTTGTCCTGGTACTGTTACTTGCCGCGAATCAAACAATGTGCCGTCAAGGGAGATACTTAGGAGCGTCTCCCGGTCCAAGACGCCTTCGTTGGTAAGGCTGGTGAATAGTTCAATTCCTGCGGCCGTTTCCCGCGTAGCCAGAGCGGTAATCGCCAAATTTTCACCACTGCTGCCAATGGGAATGTAGACGGTTTCGGCTGATAGGGAGGGCAAACCGGCAGGCAGACCACCGTCAGACACGATGGCGACCTGAGCATTTTGGAAACCCTGGGCAGCGCCGGCCGCCAGAGCAAATGCAGCTTGCCAATCGGCCGTGCCCGTTTCTGGTTGAGCAGCGTTCAATGCGTCGCGCAAGCTGTTTTTATCATTGGTGGCGGCGGCAATGACGGCCGGGGTTTGTCCGGCCTGAATAATGGTCATCTGGTTGCGGCCGCTCAAATCATTGATCAACTGGTGAACTTCATCTTTAGCCACCGTGAAGCGGTTGGGTTCCACATCATTAGCTTGCATGGAGGCGGAGCCATCTAACAAAACAACGACGCTGTTGTTGATGACGGAGGGAACGGGTAAAAACGGCCGTGCCAAAGCCAACACCAACAGCAGTAAAATAAGCAGTTGCAAAAGAAGCAACAAATTCCGCCGCAGTCGCTGCCAGGGAGCGTTTGCTTCCCGGTCGCGCAGCAGTTTTTGCCATAACAGGGTACTACTGACCATCACTTCCCGCCGCCGCAGCCGCAGCATGTATAGCACAATGATGGGTACAGCCAGTAAGCCTAACAGCAAAAACAAGGGGGTTAAGAATGAGGGCATGTAATTTAAGTATTGGCAGCCATCCAGTTGCCAATACGATTTTCTAATTGGGCTACTTCAGGACACATTTGGCGGATACGGCCGTAGCGACCAGCCACCTCCTTACCCAAAATCTTGCGCCCTTGTGATAACGCATCCAGCAGTCCACGCTGCCTGGCAAAGTAAGCCTCCTTTACATCACGTTCGTTTTGAATATCTGTCCACTGCCAATCAACAGGTAAATCACTCATTTCTGCCAGCAACCAGGTTTCAATTTCTTGTCGGGCGGCCGTTGCCAGAAAAAGTCGGTTTGCCGATAAGATTTCGGACGCACGTTGTTCTAAATTATCTAGCGCTTGCCGCCGACCTTCCCGACCATCCCGATCTACACAAAGTAGAAAGAGGTTTATCAGGGCATATTTCTGAATAATTGCCTCGATTTGTGACCAGTTCATGGCCTGTTCAACACTCTCCAATTTTGGATCATGACACACAATGATTTTGGCGTGTGGTTTGCCCACATTGCTCATCATTGCCTGAATGATGGGCTTCAAAATAAATTGATCATGGGTAAAATCTTCGGGAATGACCAGAACTTTCAAGAGACAGCCTCGGCAACGAGTTCCTGAGGTTCATCTTCATTCAAAAACATGGCATCTTCCAGCCAACCCGATTCATACAGCTGCATCAAACCTTGCTCCTGAATGAGCCGGGGTGCGTCGGGGATGTCCAGAACAGGCTGAATGTGGGCGTCTGGTTCCCCGTCCAAACGGTAAAGCAAGGAGGTGAATTTTTGGGTTTGCGGCGACAGGTAGTTCAGTAACAGTGGTGAGTGGGTGCTGGCTACAACCTGTATATTCCCTTTTGCTGTTTGGCTTTCAATAAGCTGGGTCAATAAATAAAGACGGGAAGGATGAATACCCGTACTTATGACATGTTGAAAATCTAATGAGTTGTCGAGGTAAGAAACTTTCAGAGAGGGAACACGTTTCCAGTTGTCAAAATAGGCTAATTCATGAGTTCCACCCCTTATTCCTTTCCAAATGGGGACGCCGCCTTCGATCCATTTTTCGCCGATGATTTCGGGGAGAGTGTAACCACGGCCGATACCGTGTAAAAAACGGAACGCTTCACGCAGGTTGCTTTTGCCGGTGGCGTTGGCGCCAACCAGAACAGTAAACGGGCCTAAGGATAATTCGGCTTTTTGGAAATTCTTGAAATTTTTCAGGGTGAGTTTTTTGAACATAGTGTAACCTTATCTACAAGACCTTTTACCAAGCATACACAATAAACGGCCGTTCGCGCAATCATCTTCATCCCGCATACAGAAACAAAGGCTACCTTCGTGCAGGGTAAGGGTTTTTTATGTATCATTCCCCCTATGGCAGTTTCGCAGCAGGATGAACAACAAGAGCAGGTGTACGGCCGTGTTTACCCCCTAGACAGTGGCCATTCTCACCCCGATCCCCCCACCCAACTACCCATCCAATATGCACATTTTCAGGTACACGGCCGTTACCAGCGTATCGTCTTCTTTTTTGGTGTCATTATCGGCCAGATTATACTGTGGGATTTGCTTCTAGCCCGACTGCCTTTGCTGGGCGATTGGATACGCTCTCGCCGTCCGGTGCGACTGCGTAACGCTTCCCGCCGTTTCCGCGCCCTGGCTCTAGAAATGGGCGGCGTGATGATCAAATTGGGCCAGTTTTTAAGCACCCGGGTAGATGTGCTGCCAGAGGAAATTACGGAAGAGCTGCGCGGCTTGCAAGATGAAGTGCCGCCCGAACCAACCTGGCGGATGCTGGGTATTTTGCAGCAGGAAATCCCTGACTATGAAGACCGGTTTGTGCATATCGAAGAGATACCGATGGCGGCCGCCTCATTGGGGCAAGTACATCGGGCGTGGTTGGAAGGGGGAGACGGCCGTCACACCCCCGTCGTCATCAAAATTCAGCGGCCCAATATTGAACGCATCGTGCAAACAGACCTGGACGCGCTGCAGGTGGTGGCCCGTATCATTATGCGTTATAAGCCTATTGGCCGTCGCGCCGATTTGCCGACGTTGATGGAAGAGTTTGCCCACACTCTTTGGGAAGAGTTGGATTACGAACTGGAAGCCGATCATGCGGAACGGTTTGCGGAGATGTACGCTGAAAGCGAGCAAGTGTACATCCCGACCGTTTACCGCCAACATTCTACCAAACGGGTTATTGTGCTGGAAAATGTGGAAGGTATTCGCATTACCGACCTGGAAGGGATGAAAGCGGTGGGGATTGATCCTAAAGAAGTGGCCGGGGCGCTGCTGGATACGTATTTCCAGCAGATTTTTGAGGAAGCTTTTTTCCATGCCGACCCCCATCCGGGCAATCTGTTTGTACGGCCGCGAGAGGACATCCCCTGGGTTTACTCTATGAATGGCAACCAACCGCGACTGGGACGGCCGTATTGGCTCATTTTTGTAGATTTCGGCATGGTCGGCCGTGTGCCTGATTTGGTAGGCGAAAATTTGCGTAAGATGTTGGTCAGTGTGTTGCAGCGCGACGGCCGTGAGCTAACCGAAGCGTATGCCAATCTGGGCTTCTTCCTACCCGACGCCGATTTGGAACGTATTGCCGAAGCGCAAACGTCCATTTTGAATCGCATCTGGGGGCGTAGTTTGTTGGAATTGGCCCGCCCCGATCCGGCCGAAGTGCAGGAAATTGGGGAAGAGTTCCGCGACCTGCTGTTTGAGTTTCCCATTCAAGTGCCCCAAGATTTTATCTACCTGGGACGGGCGCTGGGTATGGTCTCTGGGCTGATCTCTTTATTAGATGAAGAGATTAACCCCTGGTATTACTTTGAAAAGTATGGCGAAACATTGGTACAAAGCGGGGAAGCGCAAAAGCTGACTTTGGAGACGGCCTGGGGAATGATACGGCCGTATCTGGAAACGCCCGGCCAGGTGAAAAAGCTGCTGGATATGGCCGAACGAGGCCAGATTCGTACCCAGAGCGACCGGGAAATATTAAAACGGTACGATAAAATCGAAAGACGATTGGGCCAGTTGGGATGGAGCATTGTCAGCGCGGCTGGTATTTTGTCGGCTGCGCTAATTTTTATCTCTCGTCGCGGCCGTAAGGATAATCAGAACAAATGAGTCGTTCATATTTATTTGAGCTAATTCTCAAGCAAGTTTCCTAACTCAACGGAAGCTTTCGTTGCTAAGTTCGGATAAAGGCCATTCTCATTTTGTAGAAATGTTTCAAAGTCGGTTATTGCTTCTTCAACAATACCCAATTCCAAATGAGCTAACGCTCGATAATAAGTGGCTTGTAGTAGTAACTTCTGATTTGTAAATCGAATTATTTCACCTTCTGTTGTTTTGTAATCAATTGACTTAGTTAGCTCCTGAACGGCATCCTCATAATTGCCTAATTCATAGTAAATACGCCCTTTACCATATTGGGTACCGCCACACTTAATCGTGATCGGCGCAAAATGCCAACTGATAGTTAACATAATCGTCAGAATATCGCAATTATGAGGTGAAAAGTGTGCAAATCAGCCTCGAACACTAAACATAAAGCTAATTTGAGGCTCTGAT
>JAAEOP010001292.1 GCA_024223125.1 Chloroflexota bacterium | reverse complement strand
GTCTGTAACGACAACGCCGGTGGCATCTCCGGGGCCGCTGTTTTCCACTGTGAGGGTGTACGTGAGCAACATGCCTGCCGCGATCGGATCATGCGAGACGGTTTTGGTGATATTTAGATTCGTCACACAACTGGGTGCAGGAAGCCAGGGGGCATATACTACGTTTGCGCTAATTTCATCTCCGCTGCCAGGGCCAACACCCCCTGGCCCGTCTGCCGCGCCCCACCAAGTGAAACGGGCATCCGCCAGATCAGGCGTTTGGTTATTCAATCCCAGGCCAGTATTCCCAAAAATGTAGGCGCTCAACGCCGTGAAGTTGGTACTGGCGCCAGTGATAGCAATCCCATCTCCCTGATTATCGATTACGCTGGAGCAGGTAATATCTCCGGCACCGTTTACCAGCAAAAAGCCGGTCCCAGCGTTGTCACTGACGACACTATTTTCGAGTACGATGTGGCTCACTGTCGCGTAAATACCCGCGTCGCTGGCAGATGAGCCATTGCTAATTACCGATGTGTTGCGAATGGTCACATTGCTATTTTGGGCATAAATGCCGTAATCATTCCCCGAGGATGTTGCGACACCATAAATTTGGCTGTTTTCAAGCAGCACTTCACCACTAGTGACATCTCGAATAGCGAGATTGGCAAAGGCAAGTATGTTCCAAATGCCCCCGTAGCGCACGGTTGTATGGCGGAGATGCCCGGTGCCGCCTTCAAACCGCACACCGCCCCACTCTTCTGGCCCGGTGTCGCTGCTGGAGGTGAGGATAACGGGTTGGCTTTGAGTACCCAGCGCGTCTATATGGCCTCCTTCGATGAACAAGTAGGCGTTGCTTCGTCCCAGGATAATCGTGTTGGCATCCAGCGTGAGCGTTAGTCCGGTTGGAACTCGGAGAATGCCGTCAAGCTCAAAGCCCTCCAATCCTACGTTGGTCCCCAAAAATGCCGAGCCAGCCAGCGCCCCCCCGTTGACAAGCACGCGGCTGCTGGCATTTGCGTTGAAAGTATTGCCGACTAAAAGCGTTTGGTGCATGTCTCCTGCATCCATCCAAATGGCTTTATCTATGACAGGGTCATCTCCAACATTGGCAATGAGGGTATTGCTAATAACCACCTTAGCGTTATCAATATAAATCCCATAATCGGGGAAACCCACTTCAGAGGAACTGATGATTTCGCTGTGCTCAATGCGCACCTCGCCTGCAGTAACATTTTGCGCCAGAATGCTGCTGCGTGAGACGTTGTTCCACGCGCCCCCGTAGCTCACAGTCGTGTGGCGCAAATGGCCTGTCCCGCCATTGAAGTATAGGCCC
>JAAEOP010001291.1 GCA_024223125.1 Chloroflexota bacterium | reverse complement strand
GTATAGTCAGGCCGGCCATGGATTGGCGCATGCGTGATTATAACGGCGTTGACTAGCTGTCCCTCATATCCCAGCGGTGCGCCGGGAGCTACCTGGTAGGTTTTCTGAGCTACCGCAAACGGGTTCATTCGCCATTCCGCCGCCTGCATTATTACTGCCATGCAGTCTGCGGGATTGTTTCTCAGGTGCTGCGGTACGGTGGATTTTCCGCGCGCCATGATCCCAGCGAATGACTCCAGTCGCTCGATCATGCCCCCTTGAAATAAAAAATCATTTGTTTGGACCAGTTGTTTATTTTCAGTCATTTGTGTTTTCCCTTGTTAATGATAAGTAAGTGGCAATAATGGCTAAAATGAAAGATTTGATGTTGTCGTCAGATATAATCACTGTTGAGATATCATCATTAATCATGTTGGCTTGCCGTGTTGCTGTGACTATGTCATCAATGGCTTTTTCGTCAATCATCTGGCACGTCCAAGAAACGATCAAGTTCCTTGTGGGTAATCAGTCGGCGTCCGCCAACTTTTTTTGATTTGAGTTGACCAGCAACGAGTAGGCGGTTCATGGTCGAGCGAGAGATTCTTAGAATCCGCATGCTTTCGCAAAAGGTGTACGCGAGTTGCGTGGGTGGATATTCAGCGTTCGGCTGCATGGTGTCTCCTGTGGCGTAATAGTTATGTCGCTTTCAGATAAGCGTATATTTTAAGCAATGCTATATCAATCAGTTATCCAGGATAAATCATTTGAGCAGCATCCTACGCGAGCCCTGTTTTGTAGAGCAATACTTGTCGTAAATATCGGGATGGTCTGCGGCAAAGCTCTTTTTATCGAAAACGTCTGAATCCTTCGCCTTTTTCCACGTGGCCAGTATTTGACCTTGTGGCGACTCAAGCACAGACGCGGACTGCATCGACATTTTGAGCGCAAGCATGGAGTCGTCAAGGTCTGATTTTAGCGCTTTCATTTGCTTTTTCTGAGACAGTGCCTTTTCGGTGAGGGCTTCTATCTCTGATGTGGCAATCGTGGTATCACCGCTATCCTGCGAGTACAGAGTAGTGATGTCAGAATTGTTGACAGGATTAGGCGGAACACGCGCCAGCACATTGCTGAACCAAAACGATTTAGCGCGGCGAACCATCATGGATTCCAGCTCAAAATCCCGCTGAAACTGATATGATCGAAAATCTCTGCCGCCAATCAGTACAGCGAGGTCTGCATGAGGATATCCGAGTATCGACATGTACCACGCAACCTGCACGAGATACGACTCCGGCACTTGGTCTGTACCAGCTGGACCCCAATCGGCAGACATGTATTGGCCTGCGGTTTTGCATTCGAGCACTTTGCGGGCGCCATCTATTGACCGGTCAATGTTTGCCCGCATCCAAACATGTTCAGGATGGATAAATTGCTTGTTGCGTCGGCGAACACGGACGCCTTCACGTTTTGCGTATTCTTTGGCAATCGTATCTTCGAGGGTTATTCCCCAATGTACCGCTTGATTGTCGGACAGGTCTTCTGGTTTAGACTCGCCAGTTTTGTCGAGATAAACATCCAGCGGGGTCCGGTATGGGCTCAGGCCGAGAATTGCGCCTATGTCTGAGCCGCCTATGCCCAGTCTCCTGTCTTCGAGCCATTGTTCGTGTGTGGTTTTGGTCATTTTATTTTACCTTCGTTGGTTACGTTGTTAGGGTCGATCCATTTGCCTGTTGCGCAAAGCGTGGAATGGTCGCTATCCTGGTAGATTGCTCCACAATAATCACACTCACCCTTGCAGATCACATCTTCAGTGTAAGTATCAAACCAAGAACCGCAATCTAGGCACTGCACGTGCCATCGATAACGAGTATTGGCGGATATTGGGTTGGTTGTCATCGCAGATCGCGGAGCAACAAGCATATATTTAGCTTTTTCCTTTGTCGGCGTATTGACGGGTTCCATCGCGGCGCGGGGAGTAACAACCATATTACCCTGGGCATCAGTCACAAGGACGCATGCAAGCGCGTCGCATGCGATTGTGATTTCGTTCATTGTTAGTCTTTGGTCAAAATAAATCATTTTATTTCCTCATTGATTTTTCTCTTGGTAGGTATTGACATACGTGGGGCCTGTTCAGGATATGAACGAAACCATGCGCGCAGTGAGCGCAGTAAGTGCGCGTATTGGGTGAAACATAACCTGTTGCTGGCTATGTTGATATGTGGGTACCTTTTCATGATGTACTCCTTTTGGCTTGTCTTCGTTCGATTCGACACCATTTTCAATGCGCGTGACGCTTACGCAGATGACCGCGAAACCCTACTGATGCGCCGCATGTGATGCAGACATTTTTAATGTGCCGACCTATCGTGCTCATCCGAATAAGTCTTTCTGGTCAGTTGGCGACTGAAATCCGGTCGTTGTAGCTACCTCCATGTTTTTCCTTGCTTGGCGATAATATGATTCCTTTAGCTCTACGCCTATACCCTGTCTGCCTTCAATTACCGCTCCGTATACCTCTGACCCAACCCCCATAAATGGTGTAAAAACAATCTCCCTTGGATTGGTTCGCAGCGTAACAACTCTGGCTATCACGTCCAGTTGTAGAGGATGGACGTGTTTTTCGTCATCAGGGTCTTTACAGTCTTGAAATGGTAATACATTTGCCATATCTATATCGTCCCAGATAGAGGAGGCGTAATGTCGCCAGATCCAATGTGAAAACCTGTTTTCCGTCTGTTTTCCGGCCCATTCTTTGTATTTTAGTAATTCTAGCGGTATGGGCTCTTCTCCCGCATATCGTGTAAGACCGGTCGGGTGCTCGACAGGGACCGCGTTCAACCCGTCTTTCCGAAAAATCAGCATATAATCAGCTGCGGCAACGCCACCATAAGCGCCATCGTCAACTATGGTTTTGTGGCTCAGATTGTGAGTCATGGTACGGTTTCGTACCCACAAAGGTTCTTTCCATATCGTGTGACGAGCGATCATGTGGAATCCATGCTTTTCATGCGCCCGGATAATGTCTCCTGGAAAATCAATGTAATAATCTTTGCCAGAATTGCTGGATGGTATGTCCGTACAGTGTACAGCGGTTATTCGGCCTGGCTTTGTTATTCTGCTAATCTCATGGATAACATATTCGTAATGATCAAAGAACGCATCGTATCCATCGCAGTTAGATAGGTCTCTATCGTTACTTGAGTAGTGATAGAGTCCTCCGAATGGTGGAGAATATATCGAGCAATGTATGCTGCTATCGGGCATATCCTGCATTACCTCTATACAGTCCCCATTTATGATTTGATACTTGTCATTGATGACGCTTTCGGTTATAGCCATTGTGGTAGCTCCAATTTTGTTGAGTAGTGTTTTGAATGGTCGATGCTTAGCGAGTTATTCATCTCATTCACAAGGTTTTCGAACATCAGTGACGCCAATTGAGACTTTTTTTCTAGATTAGCTAATATTCTTTCTTCTCCCGGAGTCAAGACAACATCTACAGTCACGGGATGTTTTTGCCCAAACCTCCAACATCTTCGTATGGATTGGTAAAACGCCTCATATGAATGAGACGGGAAATAACATACATGGGAGCAATGTTGGAAGTTTAGTCCCCAGGCGCCTATTCTCGGCTTTGTTATCAATACTCTCGCCTCTTGATCGGCGAACGCCATCAGCCGGGTCTCCTTTACTGCGTCAGAGTGTTTTCCCGCCACCTGAACCGAACCGTCAATTAATGATTCTAGTAAATCCCCTTCCTCATTTCTATGGCACCATATCAGAGCAGGATTGCCGGTCCTGGATACTAGTTCTGCAACTTTCTCGCATCGTTCTGTTATGGACCGCTTGCTCTCTTCGCGCTGTGTGCGCAATGTCATAGCAGGAGACGAGAATAATTCTCCGTTTGGAATATATTCAAAATCGATGAGATGATTCTTGATGTTTAGCGGAGGCAGGTCAAAGCCTTTATTTTCATATCCAATGTCCGATGGCTTACGTATCGCCTTCGCCCATGAAGTTACCCATCGCCAGAAGGGTATCTCGGCGTACCCTTTGAACCGCCACTTAGCGGCCTCTCCATACATTCGTTTCGTGCTGGAGTTATTCATGTCATTTTTGAAAAATCTGTTCAGCAT
>JAAEOP010001290.1 GCA_024223125.1 Chloroflexota bacterium | reverse complement strand
GGCCGCTGCCTGGGTTTTTTACGGTATCAATGAAGCGTGCGTGGCAATGCCGGCCGGTATGGGGAGAAAGGTGCCCTTTCCCAATTACAAGTCCAGCCACGGCAAAAGCAAATTGCTGCCCGTCATAGAAACAGGTCTGAAAGTCGAGGAGCAAACGGTTGGTGTCAACGTCATGACTCTCCTACCATGGCGCAAAGACAACCTTTCAGGAGATTTTGTTTTTGCTGGTGAAAGCGTGAGAATCAAAGCTACGGGGAAAAAAGCTTATCTGGTAACCATGGACGGGCAGTATCGTAAAGATATTGAAACGCCCGATGCTGAAGACAAAACAGGATTTGGCGACCGCAGTCAGAAGGGCAGAGGGTTTGTACAAGTGATGTCCGCCGGTGGCAGTGAAAAGCAGCATACGGAACTTGCCCAAAAACATCATGCCAGGCAACGTTTTTATACGGTAAATCGTAAGGACAAAAAAAGCTTTTATGACCCCATGGTGGAAAACGTCAGTAAAGCTTCGGAAAAAGCGGGTAAGCAGACACCCGTTTATCACGATCCTTACAAATGGGAGATGATCATTGACCTGGATCGCTGTACCGGCTGTTCAGCTTGTGTGGCGGCTTGTTATGCTGAAAATAATATCCCGCTGGTGGGTAAGGACCGTTCGAATAAAGGAAGAGAGATGAGCTGGCTTCGGATTGAGAGATATTTTGAACCGAACAAAAAAACCGGGCGGCTTGAAACCTATTATACACCCCAGATGTGTCAGCAATGCGATAATGCCGGCTGCGAACCGGTTTGCCCCGTGTTTGCCACCTACCAGACTCCCGACGGCTTGAATGCCATGATATATAATAGATGCGTCGGCACCCGTTACTGTTCAAACAATTGTGTCTATAAACAGAGACGTTTTAACTGGAGGAGTTATCAGTTTCCAAGCCCGCTGAACATGCAGCTAAATCCGG
>JAAEOP010001289.1 GCA_024223125.1 Chloroflexota bacterium | reverse complement strand
TGGCAACTTGATGAGTTTGTATTTCCATATTGGTAAACGTATGTTCGATCTGGGTGTAGCGTTTATAGTGATGACGCTGTTTTCGCCCTTGTTTGTGCTTTTGGCGCTGTTTGTGCATACCAAGTTGGGATCGCCTGTATTATTTAAACAAGAACGACCTGGGCTAAACGGCCGCCCCTTCACTCTGAAGAAATTCCGCACAATGACAGATGCGCAAGACGCCTATGGAAACCTGTTGCCAGATGGGGAACGAATGACCCCATTTGGCCGTTTCTTGCGTAACAGTAGTCTGGATGAGCTGCCAGAGTTGTGGAATGTGTTCAAAGGTGAAATGAGTTTGGTGGGGCCACGGCCGTTACTGATGCGCTACTTAGACAGATACACGCCAGAGCAAATGCGCCGCCATGAAGTAAGACCAGGAATAACAGGATGGGCACAGGTAAACGGCCGTAACGCCCTCTCCTGGGAAGAAAAATTCAAACTAGACACATGGTATGTAGATAACATGACCTTTCTATTGGATGTGAAAATTCTCTGGCTAACCGTTTGGAAAACAATCAAACGAGAAAATATCAGTCAGGCAGGGCACGCTACCATGGAGGAATTTTTTGGCTCACAAAGCAATTAACACACTTTTTACCAGCGTTGGCCGGCGCGTCGAACTGGTGCAAGCCTTTCGGCGGGCGTATGAGGCGCTAAACTTGGCCGGGAACATCGTGGTGTTAGATATTGATCCCCTGGCGCCTGCCTTGCAAGTCGCCGACCGCAGCTACATGACGCCCCGTTATACGTCGCCTGATTATATTCCAACTGTCATTGAGATTTGTCGCCACGAAGCCATTGGTTTAATTTTCCCCCTCATTGACCCCGACATTCCTATACTGTCCCAATCCCAGTCGGAAATAGAAACCACCGGCGCGAAAGTTATTGTCTCGCCATCAGATGCCGTAGCAAAAACGGCCGATAAATGGCATACAACTCAATTTTTCCGTAGCTTAAACATCCCCACGCCCCGCTCCTGGCTGCCACAGCAGCTTAATACAGCTCAGTTAGAATACCCGCTTTTCATTAAGCCGCGTCAGGGCAGCGCCGCCATGCACACTCATAAAATTCACAATCGACGCGAACTTGACTTTTACCTGGATGGTGTGCCTGATCCCATCATTCAAGAATGCCTGCCTGGCCCCGAAATTACCAATGATGTGGTTTGTAGTTTAAACGGCCGTTTGCTGGGCATTGTGTCCCGTAAACGCATTGAAGTGCGTTGGGGCGAGGTTGCCAAAGGAGTGACCATTTACAATCAGGATATTATGGATGCATGTGCCAAAATAGCATCGGCGCTGCCCACGATTGGCCCCATCACGGTGCAATGTATGATGAAAGAGGGCATCCCGTATTTCACTGAAATCAATGCCCGTTTAGGGGGCGGTGTGCCGCTGGGTATCGCTGCTGGACTTGATACGCCGCGCTGGATGTTGGCTCAGGCCGTTGGTTTACCGGTTGATGTTCCCCCTCTAGGCAGTTACCAAACGGGCATCTACCTGACACGCTGCGACCAATCATTCTTTTTAACGGAAGATGAACGTGCCCAATTTGCCTCTAACACGCTTTGACCCGACCATTTTGCAGGCAATTATATTCGACATGGATGACACGCTCTATCCGGAGTGTGATTTTGTGTTAAGCGGCTTTCATGCTGTTGCCGATTGGAGCGTTGTTCATCTGGGTATTCCCGCTGAAGCCGGATATACAGAACTGAAACGTCTTTTTAATGCCGGTGTGCGTGGCGATACCTTTAATCAATGGCTGTATCATTTCGGCATAGCGGCCGATAAGGAAATCATCCCCCAACTTATATCAGTTTATCGTGATCATGAACCGAACATAATGCCATTCCCCACCGTACCGGCACTGCTTAAAACTTTGCACGCCAGGTACAAGCTAGGTTTACTAAGTGATGGGTATTTAGAGGTACAGCAGCGCAAATTCAAGGCCCTTAACATTGCTGCCTATTTGGATGCAGTTGTCTTTTCAGATGAATGGGGGCGGGAAGCATGGAAACCAAGTACGAAACCGTTTACGGCCGTGTTGGAACGGCTAGGTGTGAAAGCATCTCAGGCTGTTTATATTGCTGATAACCCGAAAAAGGATTTTTTGGGGGCGAATCAGATCGGTATGCAAACGATTTGGCTCAAACGAGCACAAGGGGAATATGCCGGTTTCACACCACCAACGTTTGAACATGTTCCTCAGATAACGATTTCATCGTGGACAGAACTTCAGGGGTTGCTTCCAGTAACGGCCGTTGGCATCCCTGCCAAACCCCTGAAAAAAACGCGCACCCGGAAGCGCTAAAGGGCAGATTGTGATAGCTTCTGATTTCGATGATCCATTACCCAATAAAATTACAGAATCCTTTACCGAATGAAAAAACGAATCTACCTTTCACCCCCCCATATGTCTGGCCTGGAACAGCAGTATGTCCAGGCTGCTTTTGATTCCAATTGGATTGCCCCACTAGGCCCGAACGTGGATGCTTTTGAGCAAGAACTATGCCAGATAACAGGTGCAAAACATGCTCTAGCGCTTAGTTCCGGCACGGCCGCTCTTCACCTCGCTCTCATTATTTTAGATATTCAGCCTGGTGATGAAGTAGTCGTTTCCACACTTACCTTCTCTGCCAGTGTCAACCCCATCATTTACCAGAGAGCCAAACCAATATTCATTGACAGTGAAACCGAATCCTGGAATATGGATCCTCATTTGCTGGCGAAATTTTTGACTGCCCGTGCCCGCCAGAACCGGCTGCCTAAAGCGGTTATATTGGTTCATCTATATGGACAAAGTGCCAATATTGATCCAATTTTGGCACTATGCAACCGGTATGATATTCCCCTGATAGAAGATGCAGCCGAGGCATTGGGCACAACTTATAAGGACCAATCTCCGGGCACATTGGGTGCGTTTGACTTCTACTCTTTTAATGGCAATAAGATTATTACAACATCCGGTGGCGGTATGCTAGTCTCTAATAATCCAGATTGGATTGTCTATGCACGTAAACTCTCGACCCAGGCGCGGGAGCCGGCTCCTCATTATGAACATACCGAAATTGGCTATAATTACCGTATGAGCAATATCTTGGCTGGCGTCGGCCGGGGACAGTTGCAAGTGTTGGCGGAACGGGTCAAGGCATTGCGACATAATTATGATTATTATGAAGAAACGCTGGGTGCATTACCGGGAATAAAATTTATGCCTGAAGCGTCCTGGGGGCAACATTCGCGCTGGTTA
>JAAEOP010001288.1 GCA_024223125.1 Chloroflexota bacterium | reverse complement strand
CTACTTCCAGCCCGGCCATGGTTATTTTGTGGGCCAGTTCGGCAATGGGGAGGTCGATATCGACGAAATCTTTGAGCCAGGAAAGGGGGATTTTCATGGGAAGGTCTCCGGGATTGGGAATCAGGGATTGGGGATTAGGAATTAGGCGCCCTTGACCCGATTGCCTGATTATTCTGAATTAATGTCGTATGGTAGCGGGGCTTCTTTGAACGCTGATCCTGCGCCGGGTTCATTGGCCCCGCGTTTTGTTCGTTTCAGGTAAGCGATATAGCCGTTTAACATACGATGAAGTTCTTGAATTTGCTGATTTAAGTTACGATACGGTTCTTCGGGCAGGTAGTCGAGTTCATGTGCAAGCCGTAAATGGGTGTAGGTCTCTTCAAGCGAGCCGCGGGCAATATAGCAGAAACGAATTGTTTCTTGATAATAATATCGTCCGTAGCCTTCAGCTATATTTGCGGGGATACTTTGTGCCGAGCGGCGAAGCTGGCTGGCAAGCGCCCACTTTTCTTCATTTGGCAAACAGGGAAGCGCTGTCTGATAAATATCTTTGACAAAAGTCATTGCCTTCTGCCAAACTTGAAGTGTCTCCAAACCTTTATCGCCACTCATCCTAATTACCTGATTTCCTAATTACCTGTTGTTCTAAAATTGTTCCAAAAACCGCATGTCGTTCGCCCAGAAGTAGCGGATGTCTTCGATGCGGTGGCGGAGCATGGCGATGCGCTCAGGGCCCATGCCGAAAGCGTAGCCGGTGTATTTTTCGGGGTCGTAGCCGCCGTTGCGCAGCACAACGGGATGCACCATGCCGCAGCCGAGGATTTCAAGCCAGCCGGTGCCT
>JAAEOP010001287.1 GCA_024223125.1 Chloroflexota bacterium | reverse complement strand
TGATGGGGATGGGAATCGTTTGCAAATGTCGGCGGCCGGCGAAGTGACGACTTACACCCTGGATTATGCGGCCGGCTTCCGCGTACTGTTTGAGGAAGGCGGGGCTTTCTCCGACACAAAGCATTATCTTTACGGCCGTGCCTGCCTGGGCGAACAAGTAGATGCCGACGACCCCCAAAACAGCGAATGGCGTTACTACCACCGTGATGGCAATAACATGGTACGCCAGACGACTAATGAACAGGCCAAAGTCACCCTGGCCTGGACTTACTCCCCCGAAGGGATGATTCTCTTAGGCGAAGAAGGCCCTGTTACCAACTTAGATTGCGCCAACAATGCCACCTACGATTGGAGTACGGGACTTCTTTTCAAGCACGGTAACTATTTTGACCCTAATACAGGTATTTGGATTACTTTGAGCGGGGTGATAGTTTATCAGGCGTGGGTGCCGCAAAAAGGCAAAAAACCTAAAGGAAGAAGAAATAGAAAGCGTTGGTACCGCCACACTTAATCGTGATCGGCGCAAAATGCCAACTGATAGTTAACATAATCGTCAGAATATCGCAATTATGAGGTGAAAAGTGTGCAAATCAGCCTCGAACACTAAACATAAAGCTAATTTGAGGCTCTGATT
>JAAEOP010001286.1 GCA_024223125.1 Chloroflexota bacterium | reverse complement strand
TTCTTCAAGGGCCTTTTGACCTTACTGTTCTGGATAAACGTCTGCTGACGGTTACGCCAGCAGGTAATGGGACAGGAACGGTCACCAGCAATCCGGTTGGCATCGACTGCGGGGCTGATTGCACCGAATTAGTAGACCCGGGCACAGTCGTTACCTTAACTGCTATAGCTGATACCGGTTCCACCTTTACAGGATGGAGTGGCGACTGCGTGGGAACAGGCAGTTGCCTGCTGACAATGACGGAGACGAAGCATGTGACGGCCACTTTCACAACCTACACCACAGCCACCCTGCCCCTATCCCCCAGCTGGAACCTGATCGGCTTGCCCGTGCAGCCCCTTACGCCTCTGACAGCGCAAGGGTTGCTGGACATGGTCAACAGCCAGGGCAACACCTGCACCGAGATTGCCCGCTGGCATAACGGCGGTTGGGATTCGCACATTGACGGTATGCCGTTCAACAATTTCACAATCGAGATGGGGCACGGATACTTTGTGGAATGCACGGGGTTCGGCTCCTGGGACTTGCCGGGAACGACCCTTTCTAGCAGCGTGGCGCTCTCAATACAAGCCAGTTGGAACCTGATTGCCATCCCCTATTCCTCCGGATACACCGCCCAAACTCTGCTGGATGCGCTCAACAGCCAGGGCAATACTTGCACCGAGGTTGACCGCTGGCAAAGCGGTGGCTGGGACTCGCATATTGATGGCTTGCCCTTCAATGACTTCACGATTGAGGTGGATGAAGGTTATTTTGTCAGTTGTTCAAGCGGCGGCAGTTTCACGCCCTGAGCAAACAAATAGGGGTGAAATCAATAGTCAAGGAATAAATTATTATGAAGCGTAAAATAATAGACATTATTGGAAACAACTTTTTTGACAGGATTAACAAGATTTACAGGATGAAATAATCCCGTAAATCCTGTCCAATTTTTTATTTCTGATAAGATCTAATAAGACTAAAGACCGGAGAGTATCTTATGCCACAGAAAACTTTTGCCGCATTGTTTGTAATCATATCTGCAATCTTCATTCCTCTTGGAAGCGTTGCCCAGGCAGCTCCACAGTTGCAGACGACCAACCGGGTGTATGTCACCAATGTTTGGGAGAATGGCTTTACTGTCAGTTGGACTACAGACACAGCCAGTGACGGGCATGTGGACTATGATACCGTCAATCCGCCAACAGGGAGTACGGTTTCTGATGCAATCGTCAGCACAACAACTCATTACGTAGATGTATCGGGGTTGTCACCGAATACAACATACCTCTTCCAGATTCGTTCAGGGGCAACTACTGACAATAATGGGGGCGCATACTACAGTGTCACGACGGGTAGCAGTCTTGTTACCAACCCTAGCACCCATAATCTCTTTGGTTATTTGTATGAAAGCAATGGGACAACTCTGGTTCCAAATGCCATTGTCTATCTGCAAATTCAAGATGTAGGCGGCTTGCCCACCATCGGGAATTCGGTGTGGGCAAGCGCCAGAACAGATGTCACTGGCATTTGGTTTTATAATCTCAATAATATACGCACTACAGATGGCTCTGCACGCTTTGGATTTACTCAAGGAGCAGATAATGTGCGCCTTATCTGGCAAGGAGGAGTTTTGGGCATTGTAGGAGAAGTTGGCAATGAAGATATTCGGCTTATCCCGGCTACAAATACACAACAAATTGATATGAACCTGGATAACAATCCGACTGCGATTCAGATGCGTAGTTTTGGCGCACACAGCCAGACGGCCGCAGCGGTATGGGTATGGATTGGGGTTACATTGCTCACAATTTTCATTTTGATAGGTATTCGGCTTTTTGCAGTTAACGGCCGTTGGCGTTTTAGTTACCGACACGAGATTTGATTTGACGTTTGGGGTGTGTCCGACACCTACATCTGTGGGTTGTTTTGGTGCATATAGCGACAGCATCAATCAAATCACAATCCCAGGCACAACGCATTCTGGGACAATAGATTAATTACTAAATGGCAAATCACATCTAGATTTTCGGCGGCATGTCCTTGTCGAACTCGACTCTGGTCTTCATTGAAAGCGACATCCAGGACCCAGTGTAACTCATTCTCAATGCCCCAATGGCGTCGGGCGGCTTGGAGAATATTCTTGGCTTGTGCGGTTAAGCTAGAAATGAAATAGCGCGTTTCGGTTGTGATCTTTTCGTCCGTCTGCCGTTGGCAGCAAATCATGGCCCAATTACACACCGCGTATCAGCGGCATGGAGAAACCGAGAAATACAGCTAATCCCATCACCCTGAGCATTTTGAAGGCTAATCAGGCTGGTCCGGCATTGACGGATCGTTTTACGTACCGTCCCACGCCACCACCGGCTGGATATGGGTATTGTTTGACGACGTACATGGGCGACTGCGTCACGGCCGTCAGGAGACAATCTTACAAAATTATTGGGACGCATTGGACGCAGATAATCGGGTGGCTTTGGCGGTGAAGGTGATTGATAACGGCCGTAGCCGACTGTTCATCCAGAATAGAGTTTAAAAGAAATTTATCAGCAGATTTCACAGATTGAGTAGACATTCTCAAACCTGATTCCGAAAAGCTGTTTGCACAATTTCTTGGGCTTCTGTTTGTATTTGGGCCAGGTGTTCTTCACCGTGGAAGCTTTCAGCGTAGATTTTGTAAATTTCTTCAGTGCCTGACGGCCGGGCTGCAAACCAACCATTCTCTGTAACCACTTTTAGTCCGCCGATGGGGATGTTATTACCGGGGGCACGGGTTAATTTGGCGCGGATTGTTTCTCCGGCCAATGTGTGCCTGGTAATCATCTCTGGCGACAGGTTTTTGAGAGCTTCTTTTTGGGCGGCGTTAGCGGGGGCGTCTGTACGGGCGTAATGGGGACGGCCGAATTTATTTTCTAACTCCTGGTAATGTTCGCCGGGGTCACGGCCGGTGCGGGCTGTTATTTCGGCTGCTAATAAATCCAGAATAATACCGTCCTTATCAGTTGTCCAAACCGTGCCTTGTTTACGCAGGAAGGAAGCGCCAGCGCTCTCTTCGCCGCCAAAGCCATAATGGCCAGAAAGAAGGCCATCTACAAAATACTTAAAACCGACTGGCACTTCTGCCAACTTGCGTCCCAAGTGAGCTGCTACACGATCAATCATGGAACTGGAAACGAGAGTTTTACCGATGGCCGTATCGGCCTCCCACTGAGGTCGATTTTGGAATAAATACCAGATAGCAACAGCTAGATAATGGTTGGGGTTCATCAAGCCCACGCTTTTGGTGACGATGCCGTGCCGGTCATAATCGGGGTCATTGCCAAAAGCAATGTCGAATTTTTCTTTTAAGCTGATAAGGCTGGCCATTGCATACGGTGAAGAACAGTCCATGCGAATCTTGCCATCTTTGTCCACAGTCATAAACGAAAATGTGGGATCAATGTGGCGGTTGACAATTTCTATGTCCAATCCATACATGTTGGCGATGGGTTCCCAATAGGCTATCCCGGCTCCGCCCATGGGGTCTACACCAATTTTCAAACCGGCACGGGCAACGGCCGTCATGTCAATAACGTTGTCCAAATCAGAAATATAGGGCGTGATGTAGTCGTACTCTTGTGTGGTGTCGGCTTTGATGGCTTGTGAATATGGCATCCGTTTTACAGCCTTCAAGCCCCCATGCAAAATCTGGTTGGCCTGATTCTGGATGAGATGGGTCGTTTCGATGTCTGCCGGGCCGGCCGAGGGGGGATTGTATTTGAAGCCACCGGCGTCGGGTGGGTTGTGGGAAGGGGTGATGACGACGCCGTCGGCCAGACCGCTTTTTTTACCGGCATTATAGGTGAGGATGGCATGGGAAATGACCGGTGTGGGAGTGTAACCATGACCGGCTTGAATTATAATTGGGGTTTGATTGGCAGCGAAGATTTCTACGGCCGTAGCCAGCGCCGGTTCCGATAAAGCATGCGTGTCCATACCTAGAAACAACGGTCCACTGATGCCTTGTGCCTGCCGATGTTCACAAATTGACTGACAAATTGCCAAAATGTGGTCTTCATTAAAACTGCATTTTAACGATGTGCCCCGATGACCGGACGTGCCGAAAGCTACTGACTGTGCCAGGATGGCCGGGTCGGGTTTGTGGGTATAGTAAGCTGAAATCAGCCAGGGAATATTGGTTAACATTTCTTGTGGGGCCGGTTTTCCAGCCAGTTCATGTAGGATCATCTCAATCTATCCTCATCGTCGTAAATAGTAAGCGGTGGATGGTGGTTTGTATTATCCACTAATCAACTATCCACTATTTTCATCCTTTTTTCAATAGGAGCAAATTATGAGGAGCAAATTATGTCTACCTAGACGATTCATTCAGCAAATTCGGCCGTTGTTGTTACAATTACACTCAGAGACTACAACGAATGAAGTAAGGAACAGATTTTCCTGACTGGGTTTAGTTAATGAAATCGCACGATTTTACGATAAGGAGTCAATATGGATGAGTATGATCTTCCAGATGGACATAAATCTGGTTTTGTAGCTGTAGTGGGACGGCCAAATGTAGGCAAAAGTACGCTGATGAATGCGTTCTTGGAGGAAAAGATAGCTATTGTAACGCCACGGCCGCAAACAACCCGCACACAACAGTTAGGTATTTTAACGATCGAAACATACCAGATTGTATTTATAGATACACCCGGTTTAATGAAGCCGCGCCATAAATTGGATGAATATATGTTGAACACGGCCGTTGCAGCTCTGGAAGACGCCGATCTCATTCTGTGGCTGGTTGATGGTAGTGAGCCAATCGGCCGTGGCGATCAAATTATTTCCCGGCAGTTACAAGAAATTGAAGGGGACATTCCCATTATCTTGGCTATTAACAAAGGGGATTTGTTGAGGATTGAAGATGTATTGCCGCGCACAGAAGCATACCGGAAACTGCTACCAGATGCGGCCTGGATTTTATTCTCGGCGTTGGCGGGCAACGGCCGTGATGAACTGCTGCAAATGATAGTAGACGCTTTGCCGGAAGGCCCTCGCTTTTTTCCACCCGATCAGGTGACAGATGTTTATGTGCGTGACATGGCGGCCGAATTTGTCCGCGAGCAGATTATGTTGCAGTTGCGCGATGAGATTCCGTATGGGTCGGCCGTGCAGATTTTAGAATTCAAAGAACGAGACAGAGGCACAACATATATCAGCGCCAATATTTTTGTCGAGCGAGATAGCCACAAACGCATCATCATTGGTAAAAAAGGGCGCCAATTACAAGCTATCGGTGCAGCCGCTCGTACACAGTTAGAAGAGTTGGTGGGAGGCAAAGTCTTTTTGGAACTATGGGTAAAAGTAGAATCTAAATGGCGGCGAAATGAAAAAGCTTTACGTCGTCTAGGTTACGCTGCACAAGTCTAAGCCACAGTCAAGAACTACCCCTACCCAACTTAAGCCGCGTTAGAGCAACTAAATTAAAGCAGGATGAGATGGAGGGAATTATGGAAACGTGCAACGGTCGCATTGTGTTTCCGTATAATGATTACATTGTATTCAAGTAGATAGTGACTGGTGGTTAGTATAAACCGCCAACTACCATTTCAGGAGACATTGATGGCAACCGTACAGGAAGAGCAACAAGTCAGTCGTAGAGGATTTTTGAAAGTGGCCGCCGTAACGGCCGTAGCGGCCACAACAGCCGGCGCCGGCGTGGCCGTTATCAAACAAACGAATCAGCCCACTGTAACAACGACAATAACAGCGCCCCCAACCCCAGCAGCGGCCACTGCCATTTCCCCCGTATCCCAGAGTAACGCAGCCGCTTCAGATATGTTTGCCCGGTTAACATCGGCACAGGCAGAAAATATGCGTTTGCAAGCTGCTTTAGACGCTACCAACCGGCAGTTAACCGCCTTGCAGCAGCATGATGCCAATGCCTTGACTTCAAATGAAGCGATGCAATTGGAACTGGCACAGAGTAATGAGCAGCTAACTATTTTGGCTGGCCTAATTTCTCTATACGAACAATTGGAGCAAGTAGATTTGGACGTTGTGCTGGATGAAGGCTTTACGGCCGTGTCTGGCGCTGTGACCAATTTGTTAGATGATATTCCCACGTTAGAAGAAGGTGTAGAGGCAGGTAAAGTGGCCTTAGCTCAGGTAGAAGATCATTTGCCGGTATTGGAAAACGGTCGTGCCTGGTTAGACAGCCACACTGGCAAACTGGACATTTACTTTCAATCCATTGAAAATTTACTGCAAGAGACTTTAAAAGCGACAGCATCATTTTTACAAATGCTCAACGATTGGTTTGAGGGTATTAAGAAGTGGCTGCCGTTCGGTATCGGCCGTTCGGCCACCAATATCATGCAATCCATCACCACCCTTTTGCTGGAAACACCGGCCACAGTCAGCGGTTTGAATACAAATATTGCCCAACCGTTAAATGTTTGGCTGGCGAAAGATGAGCAAAATGAAGCAGCTTTGCAGAAAACGCTTATCAAGCCATTAAGGGAAGATGTGCTGGAAAAAACAGGCTCTACCTTTGCCAAAGCACGCACTCTTGAATCTACTTATGCCATGAATTTGAAGGAACCGGTAGAAACGGCCGTGACCAATCAGAAAACCGTCCGCGGTCTCATTACTGCCTACCGGGAAGAACACCGGATTTAACCTTATCATTTATCTGGGGGAGCAAAACAAAATTGCTCCCTCTTTTTTCCCTCCGCCAAATTACCCCCTAAACGACTCAAGTTGGTACAATAGGCTATTATCAAATCCCAAATAGGATAGAAACGCTATGTCTAATGACCAGTTTAATCTCCCCTCTGAAGAAATAGATGCCATTGTGAATGGGTTTCATGGAGACCCTTTTAAGGTATTGGGGCCACATCCTACCGCTGGCGGTCTTGTTGTGCGGGCCTTTATACCACAAGCAAAATCGGCCGCGATTGTATTTGAAGATAAATTGCATGAAATGGAAAAAATTCATTGGGATGGTTTGTTTCAACTTGAACTGCCCGGTTATACTCTTCCATTTACCTACCAGATTGAGTTGACAACCCACAGCGACGATTCATACTTATATGATGATCCCTACGCATATGAATCCACATTATCTGATTATGATGAATATTTATTGGCCGAAGGAACACATTTGCGAGCCTATGAACAGTTAGGCGCTCATTTGGGAGAACATCACGGCCGCAGCGGTACACAATTTGCTGTTTGGGCGCCCAATGCTCGGCGAGTCAGCGTTATTGGAGATTTTAATAATTGGGACGGCCGACGACACACCATGCGCTTCCATCATAACAGCGGTATTTGGGAGTTGTTCATTCCCGGTTTGGGGGAAGGCACATTGTACAAATATGAGATTAAGACCCATCACAAAGAATACACGGTCGCTAAAGCTGACCCGATCGCCTTTGCCAGCCAGATGCGACCAAATACTGCTTCTGTGGTATGGGATATTGACAAATATAAGTGGCAAGACCGATCCTGGTTAGATGCGCGACCGCAGAAAAACAATTTAAACGCTCCTATCTCAATATACGAAGTCCATCTCGGTTCCTGGCAGCATAAAAATGGCTGGGAATGGTTGACCTACAACGATCTGGCCGAACAGCTAATTCCTTACGTCAAGAAGATGGATTTTACCCACATTGAACTGCTGCCTGTGGCCGAACATCCCTTAGATGGCTCCTGGGGATACCAGATTACCGGTTATTTTGCCCCTACCAGCCGCTTTGGTACACCGGATGATTTTATGGCTTTTGTAGACGCCTGCCATCAAGCCGACATTGGCGTTATTCTGGATTGGGTTCCAGCTCATTTTCCTACCGATCAGCACGGGTTGAGCTTTTTTGATGGCACCCACTTGTATGAACATCAAGACCCGCGCCGGGGAATGCAGCCAGATTGGGGGACGTTGATTTTTAATTACGGCCGTAACGAAGTTAGCCAGTTCCTCATTAGCAATGCCCTGCTCTGGCTGGACAAATACCATATAGATGGCTTACGGGTAGATGCCGTTGCTTCCATGCTTTACCTGGATTTTTCCCGTGAAGAAGGTCAATGGTTGCCCAATCAGTTCGGCGGCCGTGAAAACATTGAAGCCATCCAGTTTTTGCGCCGCTTTAATGATGAAGTACATCAAGCTTATCCCGATATCCTCACCTTTGCCGAAGAATCCACCTCTTGGCCGGGTGTCACCCACCCCACTTCAGAAAATGGTCTGGGATTTGATCTTAAGTGGAATATGGGCTGGATGCACGATACGCTTCAATACATCAGCAATGAACCCGTTTACCGCACTTACCATCAGGGCACATTGACATTTTCACTGTTATATGCTTTCAGTGAAAAATTTATTTTGCCTTTTTCCCATGACGAAGTTGTTCACTTAAAGAAAAGTATGCTAGATAAGATGCCCGGTGATTTGTGGCAAAAGTTTGCTAATTTACGTTTACTCTATGGCTATTTGTGGACACATCCCGGCAAAAAACTCTTGTTTATGGGCAGTGAATTTGGGCAATGGCGTGAATGGAGCGAAGAACGAAGCCTGGATTGGCATTTGCTGGACGATGAAACTCACCGGGGTTTGCAACAATTTGTGGCCGATCTGAATGGGTTATACAGGCGTGAACCGGCTCTCTACATTCAAGACAATTCCTGGAAAGGGTTTTCCTGGCTGGACTTCAGAGATAGCCAACGCAGCATTCTTGCTTTTATACGTATCAATCCTGAGAACGACGAGAAAATTATCGTTGCCTGTAACTTCACTCCCGTTGTCAGACAAGGGTACCGGTTGGGAGTTCCAGCGGCCGGTAATTATGTTGAAATCCTAAACAGCGATATGGATGTTTACGGCGGAAGTAATATCATTAACGAAGGCGAGTATTTATCTGAAGAGATAACCTGCCATGACCAACCGCTTTCCATTCAGATCACCCTCCCCCCATTGGGAATAACAATCCTTAAGCAGATGGCGACAACGAATTAGGGTACAAACGAATTTGTTCTTGCCCAAATTTGTATTGATAAAATATCTATTATTTGTGGGGTGGTTTTAGATGGGTTGTCTGATTGGCTATGCGAATTATGGATTGTTATTATATGAGTACAAAATTAAATGTAATTCCCTATTTTGAGTCCTGACGATATAATGCAAGCAACCTGGTCAGTGTTACGGTATAAGGAAACAACCTCCCCCCTAAAACTGGCACGAGAGAAACGCGACTGGAACAAGCATTGATCAGGCGAGGACAATGTTTCCTCCTCTTTATACCGTGCATTGTCCGCTATACAGTAATGATCTTCCCTCCTGGAGCATTACTGGCAACAAAGCGACCGTCTTTTAACAAAGGCGGTCGTTTTGTGTTTTATGTGGGCAAACCGCTAGGAGGTTCCTTAAGATGTTTCTTCTTCTCTTCATAAAAGGCAGCCACGGCCGTTTCCAACGTGGGATAAAAGTGACGGCTGTCAATTGTTTCCAGCAGCCCATAGCGTACAATTTTGTCTTTGACCGGGTCGCTCAATTCGGCAAATACTAGATGGATACCACTGGCGTTCAACTCTTCATCCAAGTCTATCAATACCTCCGCAGCCGTTACGTCAATATCCGTTACTGGCTCGGCCGCAACCAACACCCAAAATGGTTGAGGATACATTTGCAGCAACAAATCGCGTATCGTTTTGCGGAAGATATTGGCATTGGCAAAAAACAAAGGCGCATCCCAACGAATCATTAGTAAGTCAGGAATTTGTATCGCATCTGGGTAACGGGTGATGTCATGATAACCATCTACGGTGGTGGGTTCACCTAATATGGCCGTATGCGGCCGCCAGGAACGTTCAAAAAATTGCAAAATAGCAACGACGACGGCGATGATAATCCCTTCTAAAACCCCCACCAACATTACACCCAGGGCACACACAACAGCTAGAATAAATTCGCTTTTACGCATGGTGTACAACCGACGCAGTGCTTTTAGATCAAACAAGCTGATGGAAGCGGTAATGACAATGGCTGCCAGGGCGGGTTGAGGCAAGTATTGCACTAAGCCAGGCACAAACAACAGCATAATCAACACCAATAAACCAGCCACCACACCGGTCAGTTGAGTTTTTGCTCCTGATTGTTCGGCCACGGCCGTGCGCGAACTGCTGGTACTCACTGGAAAACCAGAAAAAATTCCGGCAAATAGATTGGCCGTCCCAATGCCCACCATCTCCTGATCACTGTCAATCTCATAACCGCGCCGGGCGGCAAAGCCGGCCGATGTAGAAATAGTATCACCAATAGCAACGAGAGAAATACCAACGGCCGTAGCCGCTAAAATGGGAATATCTGCCAGATTTACACGGGGGAAAGACGGAGCCGGAAATCCTTGAGGTAGTATCCCTACCGTGTCTACACCTTTTGCCGCTAGATTAAGAACCATTGTGGCTACTATGGCCGCCAATACGGCTATCAAAATGCCAGGCCAGTTTGGCTTCCACCGCTTTAAGCCCAGGATAATAATCAGACAAAGCAACCCCACCCCCAACGCATACACATTTGTCTGGTTCAAATTTTGTACAAAGGCTGCAATTTCTCCTAAAAACGAATCCGCATCAACAGAAAAGCCAAACAGCTTTGGTAGTTGGCCTATAAAAATTGTCACCGCCAACCCAGCCAAATAACCCAGGCGCACTGGTGATGAAAGTAAATCAGCCACAAAGCCCAGCCGGGCAATGCCGGCGCCTGCGCTAACCAGACCCACAAACAACGCCATCATACCCGCTAGAGCCACAGCGTACGCTTCATCACCCATTGCCAACGGCAAAATTGCCGCCGCAATCATTGGTCCCAGCGATGAATCTGGCCCTAATACCAAATAGGGTGATGGTCCAAAAACAGCATAAGCAAACAAGCACACAATCGTCGTATATAAACCGGTGATAGCTGGCAGCCCGGCTAGTTCAGCGTAAGCCATACCCTGAGGCACGAGCAAAGCGCACAACACCATACCGGCTACTAAATCTTTTGCTAGCCAAGCCCGGTTATAGGTGCGTATGGCCCGAACACCGGGCATCCATTTTTCTATTTGAGCCACTTGTGGAAGTTTTTTAGACTCAACGGCCGTATCGCTCATATTTCCCTCGGTTTGTCTGATTAAACGTTATGTAATACTATGCCTATCTATCTTACAGTTTTTTGACCATTTGCAAAGAAGTGTTAAAGGAGAGCGTGATGAGTAAACCTAAATTTAGTTTCGTTGCTGTCGCTTATAACGGCCGTGACACCGGCATTCAGGCATTGGAAACCTTACATGAACTTAGCAAACAGCATGAGATAAAGGTTCGTGACGCCGTTGTCGTTTACAAAACGAACAAAGGCAAAATCAAGCTGCATCCCAAAAACGATATGACTGCTAAAAAGGGTGGATTGACAGGCGCTGCGACCGGTCTTGTCATCGGTATGGTTATGGGTGGACCAATTTTGGGAGCGGCCGTAGGTGCAGCCACGGGCGCGATAGCCGGCAATATTTCTGGCCTGGATAAAGATGTGAAACATCTGCTGGAAGAAAAACTAGGCATAGCAGATTCGGCCTTGTGTGTGTTGGTGAAATATGCTCATTGGGACATTGTGCGAGAACGGATGGCTCAATTTGACGGACATGTCGTTACTACTGAATTGAAGGATGAGGATGTAACCGCTTTTGAGCAGTTGGCAGCAGAGGAAGGGGTAGCTACGGCCGTAGCCGAAGAACTGCAAGGCTTATCCGTCTACAAAATGACCGGGAAGCTTGTGTCTGTTGGCGACGATTTTTATATTGAAAACGAGCAAGGTGAAAAGGTCTTCCATGTAGACGGACAGGCGCTGACCATTCGAGATACCCTTATTTTCAAAGATATGGATGGGAAAAAGTTGTGCGAAGTTCGGGAAAAGATACTGAATGTCAAAGATACGATGGAAATTGAGGCTGGTGGCGAAATCATTGCCACCATCAAGAGGTCATTGATTGACGTCGTAGGAGAACGGTACGCTATAGAGATTGAAGATGGCCCCACACTGGATGTAGACGGCAGCATTACGGATCATGAATACCGCATCGAGCAAGATGGTGAACAAGTCGCCGAAATCTCCAAACGCTGGTTCTCTGTGCGGGACACATACGGCATCGAAATTGAACCCGGTCAAAATGAGATTCTCATCCTGGCGGCCGCCGCGGCCATTGATGTCATGTCAGATACAGATTAATCTCATCATCCCGGTATAGTTTTTTCATGTGCAATCGAGACTGCCCGGCGGTTGTCAACGCCATATAACGCCACTTGCTCTGGTGGCGGCAGAGGTTCATGTTCAGGCTCAACATGCTTAATCTGAAAACCAACCAAAGCATAAGCAAAGGAAATAGCCACATTAATTAGGGCATGGTTCAAAAACCCGGGGAATTAACTTGACACTTTTGGAGCTAAACCCAGAAGCGTCAGAGGGTCCACAGGCAAATCAATATCAACGAGTTCAGCCGGACTATGACCGGCTCGTTTGCCCCGATTAAAGGGGCGTACATTATGCAAGAAGCGAAACAATTCCAAACAACCTTGGTCAGTATGCTTGCGGCGATTGAGCAACGGTCGCAACAAGCTGTTGATGCATTCAGCCAGCATACTACCGCACCAAGATTGTCCCAAGATGGTAGCGAGTGTTTCCCAAGCAGTCATCAAACGAGACTCACCCAAGAGACGCCAAGCCTCATCCAGAGCTTGTCGCCAAATCTGTTGGCGCTGGGCTTGTTCCGATAGAGAAAGTCGGCGCCGCTGTTGGTCGGCTTCACATTGCTAGATACGACAGAGGGCCGCGATAGCTTGAGGGCCATACTCGGTCTGCAAGGGCAGGAGAGATTGAGCCAAGAAAGGTTGGCAGTTGAACAAGTTAAGAGCCCAGTTTTGCAGATTCTTGCTCAACTTATGGTAAATGCGTCCCGTCCAAGTGACCAGTTCCAGACCCAAAGTCTGCAAATGGGTTTGGGCTACAGGGACATCAATCAATTCTCCTGTCGTCAAGTCCATCAAGGCGAAACAATCGTCTACTTGGCGGGCAATCCGGTAGAAATCATCCAGGGTCTCTATCTTTTCCGCGGCTTGTTCTCGCCCTTCCTCCCACTTGGTCAGGTGCTGTTGCAATCGTTTTTCGGTATGAGATTGGTCGAATTTAGCGGCTCGATCTTCTACTTGTTGCAGTTGGGCATACGCCTTTTTCTCCAAGCGGGTAACTTGCCCCCAGAGGGGACACAACAAATCCCTACGTTCACTTAAATTGGCCCCGCAAATATGGGTAAAAACAGGTTGTCACCCCCATATGTTGCGATCTGGTAATTGTTGAATTTTCTGGCATTGAAAAACCGATCCATATATGGATGTTGCTGTTCACTTTCCCCCATATGCAGAGGATGAATTTGCTTAACTTCAAAAATTTTAAGCGAAAGAAGGGTGGTACCGCCACACTTAATCGTGATCGGCGCAAAATGCCAACTGATAGTTAACATAATCGTCAGAATATCGCAATTATGAGGTGAAAAGTGTGCAAATCAGCCTCGAACACTAAACATAAAGCTAATTTGAGGCTCTGATT
>JAAEOP010001285.1 GCA_024223125.1 Chloroflexota bacterium | reverse complement strand
GGGCTATGAAGGTAACGAAACATCTCAGAAATTGTAAACTGGTCTTTACCCCTTTTTTGGTAATGAAACAATGTCGATTTTTGTATCAGAAGACAGAAACAATGCCTTGACCCTAAAAATGGCCTATCCGGAAATCTCTATATTAATCTATAGTCTGGTGTTATGGCTGGGATTGTATCTAATTGGCCGTAACCTCACCAGTCCCCGGTTGTGGTTAGCCGGATTAGGTTTGGTAACCTATGCACTCAGTCTGGCTACCGGCACCCTGCTCCGATTCGCTCCGACAGCAGACACCGCTTTAATTTTGGCCCGGCTACATTGGCCGACGCTCTTTCTGCCGGCCATTCTCTGGTTTGGGGCAGTCGTCTACGTGTTGCCGGAAACAATCCCGCTACGGAACTTCTTAAATCGAATATTGAGTTACACCCTGCTCCCAGTAGCCATACCCTTTTACCTGTTCAGCGCCGGTACAAATCTAATCTTTGATTTCTCAACCGTCCCGCCTCAACCTGGGCCGGCTTATCTACTGTTCGCCGCACTGGCGCTGCTCCCGTTATTGGCAGCACTCATTTTGGTTAGTCGAGCATTTCAATTACGCCAACAAAAAAAACTGCTGGGGTTACTTCTTTTGGTTACCCTATTTTTTGCCCTCAGTGCTGGTTTGTTGATATTTCCACTTGGGTTAGTGTCTCGTTTCTGGCTCCTCCTGGCGGTCAGCATCGATTTTATTAGCCTGGGTGTGGTTATTGCCTTACTGGATGCTTTTGAGGAGGGTGAAACCCTATTACCAGATTTTATTCGCTCGCTTGATTTTTCCGCCTCGATTGTGTTGATATTCGGCGGGTTGGTGGCATTGACGATGATGTTTAGCACGGGGGTTACGTTTCCTATGCTGGTGTTGCTCCTGGCCATAATCGCCGCAACAATCCTGCTACAAACATTTTTACTTCCAATTCAGGCCCTTTTTGACAACATCACCTTTAAGGCATTTCCCCGCCTGCGACAAGAACGAGCCAATCTCAGAGCCGTAGCCGATGCTTTACCCCGGGCTGATACATCCACCAACCCGGCAACCTTTAATGAGGACGAGTTCAATCGATTGACGCGCCGGGCTTTAAGCCATATGGGCAACCTGCCCAGATTGGCCACCAGCCCCCTGACCCGACTGCCCGTCATCGACACCCGTTTGGTTGAGCGCCAAGCCACTGATAATACTCTGGAACGAGCCGCCGAACTCAAAAGCTTGCTAACTGAAAGCATCACCCGGCTCAAACCTCGAGACAAGGGCGATTTTGGCACGACCGAAGAGTGGCGCCATTACAATGCGCTTTATTATCCCTACGTGGTCGGCTTGAAACCCTACAGCCGCCGGAACGAAGCCAACAATCTGGATCCGGCTGCCAGGGAAGTCATGGATTGGTTCCGTACCTACGTCCCCGAACGCACGCTCTACAACTGGCAAAATGCTGCCGCCACGTTGGTTGCCAATGATCTCCGAGAAGGTTTTAACGCTCACTGATTTTTTACCTCACACATTTCTTCTCCAAATAACCGGGTATCCTCTCCAAAAATAAGGGCGAGGCAAGTCGGAGCATAGTTTGTTTGCGCCGAGACCTTCAATCCGACTTGCCTCGCCCCTACGCTATCTGCAAATTTAAAGAGGATACATAACCGGCTTAATTTGCTTTAGCCGGAGTAGTTGGTCCCTGACCACCTACCAGCACTGGATTTCAGGTTGCTGCGTCCGGTTATTCCATCAATCCGTTGGTTTTCTCCGGAAATTGGCACTATTTGGCAGTAAAATTCGTAGACTTGGCAGTGATTTAAACGATATTCTGGGGTCAATTCAAAATAATTCCAAATTACTGTGAATTTCAAATCATCAAGGAGAAAAATATTATGACCCTTCAAGCTAAATCACAAAACAATTCTCATCTGGTAGAAACCCAAGCCGGAACCAAATTCATCTTTTGGCAAAGATGGCTGCTGGCCGCCAGCATCGTGCTTGCTGTTTTTGGGGTGTTGATGGCCTTCTTAAACAGAACTACATTTTTCGATATTTTCAATACCCAAATTAACCCCATTTTTTGGGGCACGACGAATATTCCGGCCGGAGCGGCCGCATTTCAAGGTTTTGTGTACGGGGTGGCCGGCGCAATAACCGCCGGCTGGGGCATTACGCTAGCCTTTATCGCTCACTACGCC
The DNA here is from genome assembly GCA_024223125.1 of Chloroflexota bacterium. Next base: position 17,457 of record JAAEOP010001285.1, on the reverse strand, counting down.
TTTAAGCAGCAAGAGAAATGGGCCTGGATTTGTATTTTAGAAAGCGTGCTGGTTTGGTACTTAATAGACACCTTTATCTCTGTCCAGTTTAACGTATACTTCAACGCCATTTCAAATACGGTCTTTTTAACCGTCTTCCTGTTGCCGTTAATCTTTACCCGAAAAGACTTTAAATGATTGGAGTAAACAAATGTCAAAATATGACAGCATACACTAGCATTAGGTTTGACCACTAATCAAATAATTGCACAATTGGAATTTATTTGCACAAACTCAATCTTATGTATAGCGAATTTGATGAATTTACCCGTTTTTTGAACCAATTGTGGGCATTTTTAGTTAAAATCTGGACATTTATTGACATAACCTTGATATATAAGCTGATAGATTTTCAATTATTCAATTAACTCTCTCGCGTGCAAACCTAATGCTAGACTAGTTTCCAGACAGAAACTAGACTATCCTTGATACGACACAATTTCTATAAAACTTTGGTTAGGGTTTTTAGTCCTACAGTGCTACAATAAGGGTATTAGTCCTTGGTCAAATTTAGTGTAATGTGAATCTATGGCCGGTATTAAACCCTTACAAAAACAATGGGCACGAGATAAATCAAGAATTTATTTCCCCAAGTTTTTACAGGTAATCAACAATTTTTTCAGGTATACCCCTTGGCGTAACTATGCCCTAAGCTTGGGGTTGGTGGTTTTTGTCACGCTGGTGGGCCTGCCGTTTGACCATTCTTTTGACCACGCAAATATTGTTATGCTTTACCTGCTGGCTGAGGTGATCGCGGCTACCCGCTTTGGATTAGGGCCGTCGATTGTGGCCGCGTTAGCCAGTGTAATTGCATACCACTATTTCTTTATTCTGCCCCGTTTTACATTTGATGTTGAAGAGGCACAATACCTCCTGACATTTACCGGATTGCTTATTGTGGGTTTGGTGATAAGTACCCTAACTGCCAGGGTACGCGAGCAAGTCAATGCAGCCGAACGTCGTGAAGCCCAAACGGCAGACTTATACGATTTTAGCCGCTCTCTGGCAGCAGCGATTGGGATGGAGGCAATTATTCAAACTGTTATTACCCGCGTTAAGCTAGTATTCAATCGCGAAGTTGTTATTTTGCTGCCAGAACCCAAAAGCAACATGTTATCATCATATGCTCACCACCCTGATTTTACTTTAGATGATCGTGAGCAAGCGGTAGCAACCTGGGTTTTTCAAAACGGCGAGTCCGCGGGGCAAGGAACCGAAACCCTACCAGCAGCCTCGTTACGCTATCATCCACTTCAAACAGCTGGAAGAATAGTAGGTGTATTGGGCATTAAACCAACGGATACCGGCGGCCATCTGGCCATAGAACAACAAAGACTTTTGGAAACATTTGCCAGTCAGGCCGCGGTAGCCATTGAGCGAGTTCAATTGGACGAACAAGCCCAGCAAACCCAGCTTCTGCGCGAGAAAGAGAAGTTACAAACAGCCCTGCTCAATTCGATTTCTCACGACTTGCGCACACCCCTGGCCTCTATCACCGGCGTACTCAGCAGCCTCCGCGATGACACCGAGGCGTATCTTGATCCGGCAACCCAACGCGAACTGGTCGAAAATGCTTATGAGGAGGCCGACCGTATGAATCGCTTGGTGGCAAACTTGTTGGATATGACTCGCCTGCAAGCCGGGGGAATGAAGGTAGTTAGAGAGCCGTGCGATGTACAGGATGTGGTTGGGGTTGCTCTGGCAGAATTAAGTAACAAATTGCAGGATCGTTCCGTTACGATAACTGTTCCTTCTGATTTGCCGCTGGTACCGGTTGATTTTATCCTTATTTCACGCGTGTTAATCAACCTTTTGGACAATGCGCACAAGTATTCGCCACCCGGCACACCTATCGAAATTCAGGCCCGAATGATAGACAATCGGGTTGAGATTGAGGTTGCAGACCGCGGTTTAGGCATTCCCGAAGACGAAATTTCACAGGTGTTTGAAAAGTTCTATCGAGTAAAGCGTACAGATAACGCCAGCGGTACCGGATTGGGCCTTTCTATTTGCCAAGGCATTATTGAGACTCACGGCGGTCAAATTTGGGCCAACAATCGTCGCGGCGGAGGGACAATCATTACCCTGGCTTTACCTGTGGAACAGCCGGAGACGACTATTACAGAGGTATCTGTATGAGCGAAGCTGGTCCACGGGTATTGGTTATTGATGATGAACGGGCCATCCGCCGTTTTTTACGAGCCTCTCTTGTAGCCCACGGCTATACAATTTTTGAGGCAGCCAACGGCCAAGAGGGTATAGTTGCTGTTGTCACCCACCGGCCTGACCTGATTATTCTTGACCTGGGTTTGCCCGACATAGACGGGTTTGAGGTAACTCAGCGACTCCGGGAGTGGACGCAAACTCCTATTATTATTTTATCGGTACAGGAGCAGGAAACCGATAAAATCGCGGCCCTGGATGCCGGGGCAGATGATTATCTGACCAAACCATTTGGGGTGGGCGAATTGATGGCCCGGCTAAGAGTGGCCTTGCGGCACACCAATCAATCCTCAGACGAGCCTGTTTTTACCTCCGGCGAGTTAACCATAGACCTGACACGACGCCTCGTACAGATCAGCGACGAGGCTATCCAACTAACCCCCACCGAATACGACCTTCTCAAACTGATGGTTACGCATGCCGGAAAAGTACTAACCCACCAACAAATTTTACGCCAGGTGTGGGGTATTGGCTATGGCAATGACTTGCACCTGCTACGGGTCAATATAAGCAACCTGCGTCGCAAAATTGAACCTGACCCGGCCCGCCCTATTCACATCCTGACCGAACCGGGCGTAGGTTATCGGCTCCGCACCGAGATTTAACTGTTCTCCTCAATATTTCCTTTTTAGCATCACCGCTTTTTGCCCCTCAATTCTTGATATAATCTTGACCTTTTTCCCCATTTTCTTGACCCACGCTTGTCCCTTTTTTGAATATACTTGAATTACTTGAAACAATCTTTTATCTTTTTTGTTTGGTGTGGTTGAGTTTAATGACAGGCAGCAATCGATGAACGAGACAGTTACAAGGTTCATCCACCGCAGACACATTGACTCCTTCCAAAAACTATACGTTTTGCTTTTTCTGGCTCAGCATCCAGAGAGTAAGGGAACGAGTCAAAAACTTGCTGAGCAGTTATTTTTGGGTGATATATCCCTTTTGGAAAAAATCAAAGTAGACCTCCAACAAGTCGGACTGCTAATTGATGAGGACTTCGGTTGGGAATTAACGAATGAACCGGATATTAGACGTTCGCTTGAGTATTTGGTTAAGGTGTTTGAACAGCCCTTAGCTCGCCAAAAGCTTTTGGAGGAAATAAGGCATAGTTAGGCCCTTTTCGTTAGAAAGATGTCAATCAGTTTTTTGAATAGTTTTGAGTTGGCAGCATGCGGATCTTAATCGCGGAAGATAACGAAAATATACGCCTGGCTCTGGAAACCAGCATAAAGAAGGTAGAGCCGGATTACCAAGTTGTTTCGGTCACGGATGGTATTGCTGCCTTAGCCGCCCTATACCGGCAACCTTTTGACCTTATGCTTACCGATTACAACATGCCGGGTATGACAGGTATAGAACTGGCTCAAAAAGTACGCCCGATATTGCCGGATATGCGCATCGTGTTGATGTCTGCTCAAGACATCATCGAAATGCGAACCGAGGCCCGGCACCGGAATTTAGACCTCGATGGTTATTTGCAGAAGCCATTCACGTCGACGCAAGTACGGGAAGTTGTCAAGCATTTAGAGACACAAAAACTATCGTAATATCGTAATAGAGAAGGAGATGCCCATGATTAAGAAAATATTAGTGCCGCTGGACGGCTCCGAATTTGCCAAAAGTGCTTTGCCTTATGCTGAAAGCTTGGCGCTGAAGTATGACGCCGAGTTATTACTGGTCCAGAGTTTACAACCCATGCTGGTTGTGTCTCAATTTGTTGAGAGAGCAATGGCATTTTATGGCCCGCGACTCCTCCATAATAAAAATATTGCCAGCATGTATCTGAGAAGTGTACAGGACAAACTGCGCGCTCCGGCGCGTACCGTAGTCTTAGAGGGTCGCCCCATTGCAGATGCAATTATTGAGATAGCCTCTCAAGAAGCAGTCAGCCTAATTGTAATGACCAAACATAGTCGCTCTGGCCTCGACCGCTGGCTTGCGGACCATGTGGCCGACGAGGTCTTGCAACATGCCCCTTGTCCCGTTTTTTTAATCAATGTCCCCAAGATGAAAGATGGCTCATATAAGGATTTAAGTACGGTACCTTCGCAACTCATTTCTTGACAGATTCTTGACCTGTCAAGCCATTTTCTTGACCTACGATTGTCCCCTTTTTGAATCCAATGTTTCTATATGGAGTTGAACTATGATTGAGAAGCACATCTTAATAGTTGATAACAACAAGGCTTTTCTCCGTTTATATGAACACAACTTTACACAGTTTGCACCAAATAGCCAGGTCTTCACAGCTTGCAATGGAGTCGAAGCATTACATCAACTTGATGTACATCCATGTGACCTCATCATCGCTGATAGCGATTCACCAGGGATGAATAGCCTCGATTTTGCCCAGGCTGTATATCAACGGCGGACGGAGGCGCACATCCTATTCATGTCTATCCAAGACGCTGAGAAGGTAGAAGCTAAGGCTCGAAATCGTCATGTGCCTATTGATGGCTGTCTCAGTAAATCCGAATTATTAATCCAGTTATGGGAATGTGAGAGCCGGAAGGTTTTCAAATGAATGGGAAAGCAATTTATATTCCAAATCAAGTTTAATCAAAAACATATTTCGTGATGTTTTCTTGACATCTTCTTTCCTTTTCTTGACCCATAATTGTCCTTTTTTTGGATATACTTACCTTCTAAACTAATTCATATCTTGATACTTTCTTGACCCTTTCCGCTATTTTCTTGACCCACCATTGTCCCCTTTTTGGTTATACTCAAATTAGTTGCCCGACTAATAAAATGGCTGTGACCAAAAAGAAACTATGACAACCCAAGTTAAAACCACTACCCCACGGCTAAAGACTATGCTCCGGCAGAGATATGCATCTTTCAATGTGAAACATAATCTGTACTGCCGGGCCATAATCGAAGCCGTTATCAAGCTAGATCCTACAAGGCAGATGCATAATGCGGCCATGTTTCTGGTTATTGTATCTGCCATATTGACCACGGCCCTCTTCATCTGGATGTTGCTGGGAAGTAACAATGAGCCCCCGGTTATAACTGGCGTGCTGGCTATTTGTCTATGGCTTACTGTCTTTGTGGTCAACATTGCTCAAGCTCTGGCCAGTGGGCATAGTAAAATACGGGCCGAAGCGCTGCGCCAAACGCATCAAGAAATTAAGGTCAAAAAACTAAACGACCCAAAGTGTAAAGATAATTATACCCTCCTGTCCGTGGCAGAGCTGCGTTGTGGAGATACAGTTCTGGTAGAAGCGGGCGAAATCATTCCGGCCGACGGCGAAGTTATGGCTGGCGCAGCCCCGGTGGATGAAAGTATCCTTAGCGGCCGGCAAACTTCCATTATTCGGACGGCCAGTAACGATTGTAATGCCGTCACCGGCGATACCCGCGTTCTGGCCGATTGGTTAGTTATTAAAATTAGAGCCAAACCCGGGGAGGGAATACTGGACCATATTGCCGATCTGGTAAAAGAAGCCAACCATCAAGGCCCGCCGCATGGAGCCTTCGTGCAGCTTGTTATCATCGGTTCACTCCTTGTATTTGTGTTGGCTATCGTCATATGGACCTTATATCCTGGTTATGCGTTCAAGGCAGGTAATCAGAATACCTTCTTGACCATCACCTTTTTGATCGCATTAATGATTGCCCTTAGTCCAACAATTTCCGGCGGCGTGTTAAGTGTTATCGATCTGGCCGGACAAGACCGCTTGCTTCAACATAACTTTATTCCTTTACGCCAACAAAACGCAATAGTAATGGCCGGGCAGGTAGATGTACTGATTCTGGACAAAAAGGATGTGCTGGTTCCCGGCTATCGCTGGGCCACAGCATTTATTCCCCTTGACAAAACGCCCGGTGACCAGGTGGCAAAAATGGCCCGTCTGGCCTCACTGGCCGATGAAACCCCTGCAGGGGGAAGCATTATCACCCTGGCTAAAAAACAGCTTGGCCCCAACGCGGAACTTGAAGGTAAACCGCTTGAGGTTCCTGTCGGCGCCCGCGCAGTGCCTTACCAAGCCAAGACCGGCCTGAGTGGTATTGATTTCAACGGTATGGAAATTCGTAAAGGCGCACCCGAGGCGATGATGATTTATCTGCAACGGCATGGTCACCTCATTCCGCCGGAATTAAATAAGGTGGTTGGACAAATTACGCTGCAAGGTGACATTCCACTAGTCCTGGCCTTGAACGGCCAGACCATAGGCGTTATTCGGCTCCACTACCTGGTTAACAAATACCTTAAAGAACGTCTTATCCGGTTGCGGCAAATGGGTATAAAGTCGATTATGGCTGTTGAGGATACCCCCCTTGCCGCAGCAGCCCTTACCGCCGAAGCCGGTATAGATGACTTCCTGGCCCCGGCTACTGCCAAGAGCCGTTTAGCTCTGGTTCAACGCTGCCATAGAAATGGCCAACGCGTAGCAATAGCCGGCCACAAAGCCAACGATGCCCCCGTTCTGCTTGAAGCTGACATGGCTTTGGCTATGAATAACGGCGCTCACCTGGCCCACGAGACGGCCAGCATTGTTTCTCTGGACCACAAACCTGCCGGGCTGGTCGACCTCATAGAAATAGGCCGGCAACAGCGGATAACACACCGGGCATTGGCCGCCTTCAGTCTGATCAGTGATGTAATCAAATATGTAGCACTCATTCCGGTCATATTTGTTGCCGTCTATCCGGCCCTGACTTCATTGAACTTTATGCATCTTGCTTCGCCGGCCGGTGCCATTCTTTCAACAGTTATCTTCAATCTCATAAGCATTATAGCGCTGGTTCCGCTGGCTATGCGTGGTCTGCCCTATCGACTAATAAGCACAACTCAGGCACAGCGTAATCTTCTCTTGGTCTTTGGATTAGGCGGGGTGATGGCCCCCTTTATCGGGATTAAGATCATTGATCTGGTTTTAGTTGGGTTGGGGCTGGTTTAGGGAATTCTAGAAAAATAATGATCCCAAAACCATAAGGGCAAGGCTCGAATTTTAAGCGGAATTCCCTAACCCGGACGACCCGGAACTAAAGAAGGTTTTGTTTACAACTTTCTTGCCCAAAAAACAAGAAATTCACTGGTTAGGGCCTAACCCGGACAAGCCGGAACTAAAGAAGATATTCATTTCAAAGTTCTTGCTCAATGTACAAGAAATTCACTGGTTAGGGCCTAACCCGGACAAGCCGGAACCAAAAAAGGCTTCATTGCACAAGTTCTTGCTCAATGTACAAGAATTTCACTGGTTAGGGCTTAATTAACGAAAGGAAGTTAACGATGAAAACAGTGATCGGTTTATTCTCTAAAAACGGGGATGTTCAGCGTGCAATTCAGCGTTTGCAAGAAGCGAACCTACCCATAGACAGCATCAGCATGCTTACCTCCGAAACTGCGGTAAGAGACGTGCTCAGCGGACACCAAAAACAAGAATTGACAAAATATGCGGTCTGGGGGCTGGGGCTGAGTATTCTATTTTTTGCTTTATACAGCCTGGCCGGGCTGGTTTGCGACTGCGGCCTGATGGTATACAACATCTGGATTGAGCTGGAGACGCTAATCCTGTTCATTGCTATTGGCGCAGCGTTGGGGCTGTTAATTGCCTACTATATGCACGTAGAACGACTGAATGACAGCATTCGTCCCTACACCTGGAACGTGTATCAAGGGAGCGCAGTGGTAGTCGTCCACACCAACAACGAGCAGGTAGCAACTGTTGTTGATATTTTACACCATCAGAACGGCGCGGCCATAAAAACACTGGAAACCAGACTGCAGCACAGTTTCCGAAACGGACAGTCACAATATAAAGCACAAGGGTGAATGACACGTAAAAGAGGCTAATTATGGTAACTGTTATTGGTCTGTTTGCAAAAGATGAGGATGCGCAATACACAATTTATGCGCTACAAAATGCCGGGCTGGCAAGAGACAAAATTAGCGTGCTCGTGTATGAAGATACTGTTCAAAAGTTTCTGGCCGGCAATCAAAAAATCATCTGGTCGAAAAGTACGCGAGTTGGGGGGGGCTTTTTGGGAGTCGTTATTTTTGACCTATACGGCTTGACTCTGAGCGGATATGCCCGGACCAATCTCCTCGGTTACAGTTCGCTATCGTTTTGGATATTTATCCTGGCTTTGTTGACAGCAATGGGCGCAGACTTAGGAACATTTGCGGGCCGGTTTTTTGGCACAGAGAAATTGGACCGGAGCATTCGCCCCTACATCTGGAGCATGCATCAAGGCGGCGCGCTGGTGGTTGCGCAAGTAGATCGCAAACTGGCATCAAAAGTAATTGACGTGCTTCACCAAGAAAATGGTACCGCAATCAAGGCTCTTCAATCCAGGTTTGGCAGTTTCTGGCAGAGAGAATCCGTAATGTTTTAGCGTCCGGGTATTACTTGATATGTGGCAGACTTTTATCAGTTCAATTGAACAGAGCCTTCTTCTGCTGAGTCAAGCTATAGCCAGCGATGATGTTTATGCTTTTGATGTTTGGTTATTTTTCGCTGGTTGTCCCATCTGCGCTAACGTTATACTGGATTGCCAGTAATACTTTAAGCCTAATTCAACAACACTTTCTGCTAAAGCGCCCGGAAACGAGCCTGCTATCTAAAAACGAACCACAAGAAGGGGGCCTTCAACCGGCAAGTACTCAGTTAACGGTCAGTCCCACTACATCAACCGTAGAAAGCGTATCAACCTCCCGGAAACAGGCCAAAACCAGGCGCAGGTCAAAATCAAGAAAACGAAAACGCAAGAAGTAAACACATTTTTTGCGTTGTTCCCAAACCGGCGTTTAAGAACAAGAAACAAGTTTTGCGGAGTTAATTAATGCCAAAACCAGGCAGTACACACAGAACACCTTACAACGAAAAAATTTCTTTTGGATATATCTCGGTCCATTTAGGCAACTTGTTGGATCGGTGGCAACCTTCGTCCGAAATGGTTCTAATAGGAACGGCGCTTTTGGTTGGGATAGGCACGGGTCTGGGCGCTGTGGCCTTTCGCTATCTCATTCAGGCAGTTGGCTGGGTGGGGTATGATTTAATCCCCAGCCTGACCGAAAGTTGGGGCAAGGCATATATCATTTTTGTACCGACCATTGGCGGATTGTTGGTTGGTTTACTGATCTACTTTTTTGCGCCAGAAGCCAAGGGCCACGGCGTACCGGAAGTGATGGAGGCCGTCGCTTTGCGCGGAGGGCGGATTCGCCCGATTGTAGCCCTGATTAAGTCTCTGGCTTCTTCCCTTTCCATTGGCAGTGGCGGATCGGTGGGACGCGAGGGGCCGATTGTCCAGATTGGGTCAGCCCTGGGTTCATCCTTGGGCCAGTTTTTACACTTGCCGGAAGATCGTGTTCGCAATCTGGTGGCCTGTGGCGCGGCCGGCGGTATTGCGGCTACCTTTAACGCACCCATTGCCGGAGTCATCTTTGCCCTGGAAGTTATCCTGGGTGAGTTCAACGTGCGGTACTTTAGCTCAGTTGTTATCTCGGCTGTAGCCGCCAGCGTCATTGGACGGGCAGTATTCGGCAACATCCCGGCTTTTGCGATTCCTACCGAATACGGCCTCAATAGCACCTGGGAGTACGGTTTTTACGCCCTTCTGGGCCTGCTGGCAGCCGTGGTGGGCGCAACTTTTACCCGGTCGCTCTACTGGTCAGAAGACCTGTTTGATAAATGGAAGCGGATCCCTGAATGGGTGAAGCCCGCGGTTGGCGGTGTGCTACTGGGCATATTAGCTCTGTCTTACCCCCAAGTAACAAGCATCTGGTGGTATCGTCTGCCGCAAGTGTTTAACGTCGGTTATGGTGTCATAGAGGATGCGTTGGGAAATCATCTGACGCTGACCGCGGTTTTGACATTATTGGTGTTAAAACTGATTGCCACCAGCTTGACTCTGGGTTCAGGGGGATCAGGCGGCGTTTTCGCACCTTCGCTGTTTATGGGGGCTATGCTAGGTGGGGCCTTTGCTCTCATCGTCAACCTTATATTTCCTGGGGTTGCTGCTCCGCCGGGGGCGTATGCTCTGGTTGGAATGGGCGCTGTCTTTGCTGCGGCTGCTCGCGCACCGATTACGGCTGTTCTGATCCTGTTTGAGCTAACCGGCGATTATCGCATCATCCTGCCGCTAATGCTGACAGTGGTTATCGCCACTTTGTTGGGGCAGTGGATGTTGGGCGGCGAGTCGATTTACACTCTCAAACTTTCCCGGCGTGGCATTCGTTTGCAAAGGGGACGCGATGTGGATGTCTTGCAGGGAGTGGCGGTGGAGGAGGTTATGCGGCTCGATACGGATACGGTTGCCCTGGACCTGTCTGTGAGTGAATTGATGGATGTTTTCAGCCGGACGCACCATCACAGCCTGCCGGTTCTCGACCAGAGGGGAGAACTGTGGGGCATTGTGACCGTTGGTGACATAGATCGGGCCGTCATTCAAGATATGTCGCGTACCACAACCGCTGCCGAAATTGGAACCCCCCGGCAACAGCTACTGATCGCCTTTCCCGATGAAACAATTGACGAGACCCTGAACCGGATGAGTCCACGCGGATTAGGCACCCTGCCGGTTGTCTCCCAGGATAACCCCAATCATCTGCTGGGTGTAATCCGGCGAGCTGATATTATTCGCGCCTATAACCTGGCTTTATCACGTCGAGCCAAACTGCAACATCACACCCAGCGAATGCAGTTGCGTAACCTGGACGGCACCGAATTTACTGATTTAACTTTGCAGTCTCAGGATGCAGTCATTGGCAAAATGGTGCAAGACCTGGCTCCAAATCTACCCAATGAGTGTATCTTAATCTCAATTCGGCGGGATGGCCGGGTACTTATCCCCCATGGTGATACCATTTTTCAGCCGGACGACCACATTACCGCTTTTATCCGCAGCAAAGATACGGAAAAGCTACACCACTGCTTGCACGGTGAGCCGGAACAGGTATTGGGTGCCGAGGCCACCAGCACCGATCAACCCGGGAAAAACCCTTGGCCGAACGAGAGCGCAATTTAGTGAAAGTGTCCGATAGCAAGGGGCAAATTAAGACTCAATTTTTTTATAAGAATAGGGATTGGAGCGTGATGAATCGAGAAGAAGCCATTGAAATCATAAAATTCGGCCACTACAGCCGTGAAACACCAAGCCTGGCCGGAGTTGATTTGGAGCGGGTTAATCTACCGGGGGTTAACTTACGGCGGGCCAATCTGAACGGAACCAATCTGCATTTGGAGCAGATCTTAACAGAGCCGACCTTAGAGGAGCAAGTCTTAACGGTGCGGATCTCAGGGGGGCAAATCTTAAGGGCGCAAACTTAATGAAAGCGGACCTTAGCGGAGCAAATTTCAAACGGGCAGATCTCAGCGGAGCCAACCTTAAAATGGCAGACCTCAACGGGATCGGCCTGAGCAGAGCCAATTTGCATGAGGTAAGGTATGACAATCTTACCAGGTGGTCGGAGGGCTTTGACCCCACACACATCGGTGCGTACTACGAAGATTGAGCTTTAGAAAAAGAGGAGCATTAATGGATATTCTTGTCATCGTTGTAATTATCACTGTTATCGTCATAGTATTCTTCGACTACACAAATGGGTTTCACGATGCCTCGAACATCGTTGCCACGGTGATTGCTTCCCGGGCCATGACGCCTGTCCAGGCTGTGGTTGTGGTTGCCGTCTTTGAGTTTCTCGGCCCAATTCTGGGGGGCACGGCGGTGGCCAACACCATTGGCAAGTTTGTAGACATCGGGGATCTTGAGCCTCTATCGGCTACGCTCATTATCCTGTGCGGCATAATAGGGGCAATTACCTGGAACCTGATTACCTGGTGGTTCGGTATTCCCTCCTCGTCTTCTCATGCGTTGGTGGGCGGACTTGTAGGAGCTGTAGTGGTATCTGCCGGGTTTGACCACGTGGTGTGGGGTTTTTCTGAGTTGGCGCATGGGCATTTAACCGGCGTTACCAAGGTAATTTTGGCGCTGGTCATTTCGCCGATCATTGGTTTCTGGGTTGGATTTGTTCTGCACCGTTTTACCGGTCTGATGCTACGAGGGAGCAAACCAACCATCAATACCTATTTACGCCGTTCTCAGTTCGTTACTTCAGCCGGGCTGGCCTTTGCCCACGGCGCCAATGATGCCCAGAAGAGTATGGGGGTTATCACGATGGTACTGGTTCTGGGGGGCTTCATTCCAAAATTCGAAGTGCCCTTCTGGGTGGTGCTGCTCTGCGCCACAGCCATTACCCTGGGTATCCTGTCCGGCGGCTGGCGTATCGTACGCACGGTTGGGTTCGGCATTTACAAAGTGCGTCCCTTGCATGCTCTGAATGCGCAGCTAACATCAGCCACGGTAATATTATTTTCGGCTGTGGCCGGCGCCCCGGTCTCCACCACGCATGTGGTGAGTTCCTCTATTATGGGCCTTGGCGCTTCCGAACGCCCCAAGGCCGTGCGTTGGGCCAAGGCCAATGAAATCGTCAGCACATGGGTGATTACAATGCCAAGCGCAGCTGTAGTCTCTATTGTCATCTATTTTTTGATCCGCTGGCCCCTGGGTTAAGAGTACCAAACTTGGCCGGTCTTTTATAATACGCGCCAACAAATTCAGTACTTACGCAGTTCATGTCATTTCGAGGAGTTTACGACGAGAAATCCCTAGAACCTATGTTTGCAAGACAAGTTTTCAGGGATTTCTCGCTCCTACGTCGCTCGAAATGACATTTAAACGACCAACTGCGTAAGTACTGAAATTATTAGATTTATGCATTGTTCTGAAAGAGGAGGTAATTATGAGTGGACATAACAATTCGGGGATTTCCAGGTTAATAGGGCGGGTCTTTCCACGTATGCCGGACTTCTACGTCTTGGTCAATGAGCAATGCGACGTGGTAGTAGAGGGTTTGGAGGCTTTTGTTGAGTATATGCAAGAAGGTACTGCTGAACAAGGAAAGCAAGTGCGGAAAATTGAACATAGAGGTGATGAACTGAAAGCTCGCAATATCGATATTCTGAACACAGCCTTCGCTACCCCCATGGATCGGGAAGACATCTACCGGGCTATCGTCACGGTAGACCAGGCGCTCAACTACGCTAAAACAACGGTGCGGGAGATGGAAATACTGGACTTAAAGCCGGATCACCATATGTTAGAGATGGCTATACTGCTGCAAGAGGGAGCGGAGGCCCTGCAACGGGGATACAGAAAGTTGTCGACTACTCCCGCACTGGCCGAAGAAGATGCTCTGGCCGCACGCAAAGCCGAACGCAGAACCGAAAAGACCTATCGCCGAGCAATTGCCGACTTGTTTAGATTAGATGAGCATATCCAATCTCTGAAGAGTAATGAGGAAGGGTCCGGGGCCAAAGCACTACTGGTAATTGTTGATATATTCAAACGCCGTGAAATCTACCGGCATATATCTAACGGCGCAGATCGGATAGCGGAAGCCGGCGAAAGTTTGCACGATATCATCGTCAAGATCTCCTGAAACAGAGTCCCATCTGAAGCAAAGTATTCCTATTGCATCCTGACGCCGCCGTCCAAAAGCAATTGAGGTAGAAATAAATAGAAATGGAGGAATGGACCTATGGCAAAACTAACCCGAGAGAAAATTGAACAAATCATCAAATCGGCTCGTGAGAAGAGTGAATGGATAGACCTGCACGGGGTTGACCTGAGCCAGACCGATCTGGCAGGAGTCAACTTAAGCGGAGTCGATTTGAGTCGGGCCAACTTGAGATTGGCTAATTTGACCGGGGCCAATCTGAGTGGAGCCGATTTCAGCCAGGCCAATTTGACTGCAACCAGCCTGGGTTTTGCCGACCTGGGTGGAACCGACCTGCATGAGGCTAACCTGAGTTGGGGCACCCTGTTTATGGCCAATCTGGTAGAGGCCAACTTGAGTGAAGCTAATTTGAGTGGGGCCGATCTGTTCAGGGCCGATTTGAGAGGCGCTATTTTAAATCGGGCCAACTTGAGTGAGGCTGACCTGAACCAGGCCGATTTGTGTGGGGCAAGGTATAGCGATAAGACAACGTGGCCGGAAAACTTTGATTACAGAGAAACCGGAGCTACAGCAGGTAAGTAATAAGAGACAGAAAGACAATGATGGATATGCACAAATCAAAGCCCGCTCAGCAAGAAAATCCACTCAAAAAATTCACGCCAGAATTCAACAAGTTGTGGCGACGCCGGATAACAGCCTGGCTTGAGCGACGACACTTTTATCAGAAATTTTTCTTGGTATTGGCGGTAGTCGGATTGTTTGGAATACTGAAGATATCCCTGTTGGTGGATAGGTTGAACAATCCCGGGAACAGTCCCCTATTTCACCAGCTTCGGCCAGTGCTGGGAGCACACTACGCTCTGGCGTTATTGCTAGCAATAGCGGGGCTGGTTGTGGGCCTGTTAGTCTGGCATTTTGTGAGACCAGAAACTCTTCAAAATTTAATCGGGGTTACGAAACGGATTGCCCCCAACTGGCTGGTCCAGCACGCCGTCAAAACATCGGTCAATCCGGCCGATATTGTGTTTAATTATCAACCAAGCGCCCTCAATATCCTTAATAACGGCCACACCATTCAGGCTAACTATGATGAGGGTAGCTCAATTGAAGTTGACGGCAAACCATATAATCTTCTCCAGTTCCATTTCCATGCTCTCAGTGAACATACAATCAACGGTAACTATTCCCCTATGGAAATGCACCTGGTTCACCAGAGCGACGACGGCAATTTTGCTGTAGTTGGGGTTATGCTCAATAACGGTGGTGAAAACGCGGCCTATACCCCTATGTTTGATAACCTGCCGGCTCAAGAAAGTGAGGCGGAAACCATCGGCGGCGTTACCGTCAATGCTGATGATTTACTCCCTCAGGACCGCGGCTATTACCGTTACAACGGTTCCTTCACCACGCCGCCCTGCACCGAAGGGGTAAGCTGGTTTGTGATGAGTACTCCGGTTGAACTCTCCGACGCGCAAATTTCGGCCTTTGAGCAGATTTGCAACGGCAACTATCGCCCTGTACAGCCACTCAATGCTCGGACCTTCCCTCAAGCCGGAGAAGTCACCCCGCAAACCTTGCCAGTCAGTGGCGGACAGCCTTTCCCGGTTACCAATGTCCTGGTTGGTGTTGGGCTATTGGTTGCTGTAGCCGGCCTACTATTTTTATACCGCCGCAAAACAGTTTAACCAGAAATTTGCGTCCAGAACGCAAAATCGCTTTATCTTCCCCGCCTGCCCCAACAGGCGAGGTTTTTGATGTGATGTTTGTTAAATCCTTTCAATCAGACTGGCGATATGGGCCTCTGCTATCTGGCAGGATTTGAACAATGTAAATCCATCCACACACGGAGGGTATAAAGATGTTAAAAAGCTATGTTAACCCCCTCGAACGTCAGGAAGCTAAGAGACAATTACCGCGCCTGGTGGTTGAAGGGCTGCTATTGGGCGGTGCAGGGTTGGGTATTCTGGCCCTGATTTTTGAGATTGCCGCTGATGCCTTTAGCGTGGCTGCTTATCAAACGCTGCTGGCCATTCACGGTGCAGGCGGCTACCATCAGATTGCGATGTGGGCCTTCATTGTCTTGTCAGCCTTGCTGTTTTTGGGCATTGTACCGGCTTACAAGGCCGGATCCTATTTGCGCCCTAATGCCGGTGGCAGCGGGCCGATGGTCGAAGCCATTGGCCCCCCGTGGATGCGTTGGCTCTCGTGGATTGGGACCAGTCTGTTCTTTCTCGATGCCATTTTAACCATCATTATCAGTTCAATCTCCGCCGCCGACGTGACGATGCTCATTTTGCCCGAACTGGCCCCCTACCGCATCTTGCTGGCAGAATTTTACGCCTTCTTTATTATGGTGGTCTTGGTGGCGATGGGCCCAAAACGGGCCGTGCCGTTATTCCTCATTGGCGGCAGCGCCTTTACCCTGTTTACCATCGCCGCCCTCAGCCTGGTCGGTGTGTTGGCAGCAGCCAATCCGCAGTGGGCGATTTTAACGGAAGGCATTGTTAGCCGATTGGAGACCACAGGGGTCGTGGAAAACGTTGTGCGGGCACAACAAGATATTTCGGCCATTGGTACTGTGCTGTTCTTTCAATTGTTCTTTCGCTCCATGTCAAGCGCGATGTTAGGCTTTTCCGGCTACGAGGTGATTCCGGCCAGCGGCAAACACGCGGCACGCCCCAAATGGAAAGTGATTAGCATGGCCCTGACCCTGGCCGCTATTTTTTTGATTAGCACAGGTATTATGCAGCTTTACGCGGCCCAGCGATGGGACATTCCAGCTACGGAAGGATACAGTACGCTGCTGATTGAGTATGAAATTATCGCGGCTCAGACGCTGGGTAACGGCGTAACGCCGGAGAATGTAGTAGTAACAGATGCGGATCGTCAGGCGGCGGACGAACTCTATCAAACCCTGCCTGCGGAACGGGCTGTATCACAACTACTGGGGGAAAACGAACACCACACAGATGATATTCAGCACCTTTCCCGCTCGGAGTATGTAGAAACGGTCTCGCTTGATATTGCCATTGCCCGCGCTCTGAATGACGCCATTAGCGGCACACCGGGCGAAAGCTTTCTTTTTATTGCCGGCATACTTTTGGCTATTATTCTATTATTAGCTCAGGGTGGGGGTTATGTGGGCGGGGCCGCTGTTGCCGCCAATGCGGCCCGCCTGGGGCGTTTGCCCGGCTTTTTTACCAACGACCGAATCGGTATTGCCGTTATCTGGGGTATTTCGGCCATGCTTATCCCCATCATCCGCCAGGTAGTGGTGGTTGAGTCTTACTACGCCTTCGGCTTTGTCAGCGCCTTTGTAATTACCAGTACCACGGTCTTTTTTGTGCGTGACGATGTACTGAAGAAACGTGGCATTGAGCCTGGCTCTTCCGAAGCCAAATCGCTGCGTTTTGCCGGTTCACGCGGTATGATTGCCAGCTATATTATGGCAGCCGTACTGGTTACCCAAAAAACCGACGCGCTCTTTGTTATTGCCATTGCCGGTGCAGCCATCACCCTGTTTCAATTTTATATTGCCAACGGCAGCTTTGAACGTCGTTCCAGAGAAGACGTCCCACCCGAATTTTCTCCCGGCTCAAGCAAAATTGCCTACGAAATGGGTGTTCAGCGGGCGCATGACCACGCTCGACAGCGCGGTATCGTTGATGCTCTGGAAGAGTTGATTGAGTCAGAAGCGCTGGCAAAGTTTAATGTTGGCCCAAAACGGG
>JAAEOP010001284.1 GCA_024223125.1 Chloroflexota bacterium | reverse complement strand
CTAAGGAATGAGGATTAAATAATCCCATGAACTTTAATTTGTCATTCCCGCGAAGGCGGGAATCCACTCGACTAAAAAGATGGATACCTGCCTTCGCAGGTATGACAAGTTCGGGGTTTAATAAAATCCCCATTCCTAAGAGATTCGTGAAACGTGATGTGCCTCTGTTCACGTTTTACGTTTTACGCTTCAAGCCACGAATCCCCAAAAAGTCTAAAAAATCAAGCGGCCACGTTTGCGCCTAGAAAAACAGCCAGAAACCAGATTAGAAAATCATACTTCATCAGCTGGCTCAACCGCTCTAACTGCGGACCGGTACGGTAGCGCGTTACTTTCGTCACCACATATAGCAAAACGGGAAACACACCTAACGCTACAATGATCGCATAAATCGGCCGGTACACCTGAAAAATATACGGCAGCATCATCGTCAAAATTGTTACGGCCCCCATCAAGAAAAAGACAATCCGTGCTGGCCGTCGTCCCCAAACAGTGGAAATGGTGCGGCAGTGCTGGCGTAAATCCCCCTCATAATCCGCCAACGTCTTCAAAATCTCCCGCCCCATAATTGCCGAAAAGATAATGGTCGCCAGCCATAAAGAAGGCCATACATTCCCAGCAGCAACACCGCCAAAAATAGCGCTCATGGCTGAGATAATGGCTATTGTGCAGTTGCCAAACAGTACCGTACTCTTCAATCGCCAGGAATACATATACAGCAAAACGGCCGACCCCACAGCAATAATAAAAGCAGGCCAGTTGATAAAGAAGGTAATGAATAATGCCAACAGCGTTAAGACAAATGAAAACAGCAATGCGGAGCGGAGACGTACCTGACCAGAGGGCAACGGCCGTTGCGGTTGGTTAATACGGTCAATCTCAATGTCCAAATAATCATTCCACGCATTAGCCGCCATCGAGATAAGAAATGTGGCTACAACGGCCAAACCAATCGCTCGCCAATTCCCTGTACCGGCCACATATCCCCCCAATAAAACGGCTAATGAACCGGTTAAACTTGTTAACGGCCGTCCCAACTTATACAATCCTTTCAATTCAACCAACATCTTTTCTCCTTGTTCAACATCCTATACCTTAACTAACCCTACCTCACTAAAAAAGATACAATGTCCATCATGATTACTAGCCTCACCAACAGTAAAGTCAAATATGTACGCCGCTTGCAAAGAGACAGACGCTTTCGACATCGTGAAAAAATGATGGTCGTCGAAGGTTCCCGTTGGCTCTCTGAATTGCTCGCCTCACAATTGGCTCCGCAGCAACTTTTTTATACCGCCGATTGGCAGGCAGCCAACGCCGACATTTTACAGCAACTAACTGAATTGGCACACCTGCCCCCACTGCCCGTTTCCCCGGCCGTCATGGCCGCCATGAGCGACACAACAACTCCGCCGGGAATCATGGCCATCCTCCCCCAACCCAATTTACCGCTGCCGGGCCAACCCTCTCTGCTCCTGATTTTGGATGGTATCAACACACCAGGTAATCTAGGCACGATGCTGCGCACGGCCGCCGCTGCCGGCGCTGATGGCGTTCTACTAGGGCCAGGTTGTGTAGACGCCAGTAACCCTAAAGTCGTTCGTGGCAGCATGGGGGCGCTGTTACGTTTGCCTGTTTTGTCTTTATCCTGGGCTAAAATAGGGGAAATTGTACAAAATATAGCTGTCTGGGTTGCTGTTGTAAATGGGGGGAAGGGTTACACGGCCGTCCCCTGGCAAAATCCCTCCGCCCTCATCATTGGCAGCGAAGCCGCCGGCGTCAGCCCACAAGCACAGCAAATTGCGTCCGGCTCCCTCACCATTCCCATGTACGCCGCCACCGAATCCCTCAACGCCGCCATCGCCGCCGGCATCATCCTGTTTGAAGCCCGGCGGCAGCGCAGTAGTCGGGCCGCGTAATCTGGCACAAAAGCGATTTCGCGGCTACTAATACGGCCGTTATCACCCCATCCCAAACAATCGTCAATATCTTGGAATTTTACTTATGTAAACGGCCGTTCCGTCCCCATCACAACGTTGGCGTTCAATAATCATATCTATTTATCTGCTGCAATGAAAGATTAGATACGCTTTGTCACCCGGCTCAATATACTCCCCCCAATAACCATTAGACCAATAGAAACCAGGCCCCACAATATTGTCTGTCCACGACTTAATACGCCATGCGCCTGGCTAGGCATGAGTAGCATGACGCGCCTGTTAAACAAATCCCACGCATGCCCAATAATAGGCGACGCAGCAGGGTTATACAATGTTTGCGTAAATGTGAAATGAGTACGGGTCAGGTAATATAATGGAGATGTCGTCACGCCGATAATCTGAACGAGGAAACCCAACGTCACAAGCCCAAAAAACAATGTTTTGCATCGATCCTTCGCCAACCAAGGCAATAATCCTAACATGAGGAATGGTTGTGTGGAAACCAAAAAGCGCGGCCCCCAAACCCAACCGCCATCCCACGTCCACCAGGAAGCGTAGGTAGCAATTTGCACCAGCAATAATCCCACAATCAAAGCTGCCTCTGCTGGCAACTTTTCACGCCATAACAACAGTAATCCAGGTACGGCCAGGACAACCAACGGCGAATAAAAAATAATGCCTCGTCCGGGGCTAATCAATAAAAGCCATATATTCCTTGCCAAACGTTGCCTGTCCAGCCTTCCCCGGCATAACTATTCTGGAATGCACCGCCGTTGCGTAAATAGTTAAGCAGCAAAAAGAGAACAACGGCCGAAACAAGCGGACCTGTTAATGCCAGTATGTTCATGAATAAATCACGCCGGGAACTTGTTCTGGTTTGAAACTGGTAAGTAGCATAAATGAAGACGATAAAAACGAGGGGCAGTGCGTCGAGGCGAGTCAGAATAGCCCATCCTAAGGCAATACCTGCTCCTAATGAAAGAACAACGCTCGGTCCGATACGCAGCCACAGCACGGCCGTAAGCAGCAACAAACCAACCAATGGCTGTGAAAAATAAGTGACGGTATAGGGCCAGGCAATCGTTACCAACCCAAACAAAACAGCCAATTCCAGCGCATTCTTCTGCGAAGCAGACAATTCAAAAGCCAGCAGATACAAAATAGCGCCTGTAACCGCCGTCACAAACGGGTTTAAGGCGCTAACAAACAATCGGGGCAGCGAGAGAGCATCAAAGTCAGCAGGCGCAGCCCCGTCCAACAATCTACCAATCATGTATAAAGGCAATCCAGTTAAAGCCAATCCAACATCATATTTACCATAACATTGACCATCAGGGCGCGTCTGTACATACCTTGGCATGAGTTCACAATCAACATCTAACATAAAGGAGTGGGTTTCAGCCAATGCGCGCACAGTTAAAAAATTGATAATGCCATCGCTTGAAGAAATGATTCCCTGTGTTGTAAGCAGGTAAAATCCACTGAAAAAGAAAAAGAGCGCGATGGGGATCGTCTGTTTTCGCAAAATCGTTTGCATGAAATCACTCTAAAATCAGGATGCAGGGTTCAAAGAAATTAATGTTGCCCAGAAACAAGCGGAAGCGGGGCTATTTCCAGAGCGCCGGGCACTAAAAAAGCCGTAATTTGGTCGTCTTGATAAATTGGCTCTCCTATCTCATTCGTTAAATAATGGGCCGTTTCGTCCAGTTCCTCTGGGGACAAGAAACGATGGTGCAACACAATGTACCCCACACCGATCTCAGCCAATTGTTGGGGGGCGCCACCCGGCTTTGTTAATGCTTCCAGTCTAGTTAAGGTTTGAACAACATCTGGACGTAAACGATAATTGTATCCGCCTACCAATGTATGCCCATGAGTCATTTGATAGAGCATATGATATTTGGCGGCATCATAATCTAAAACGGGCACATCCAGCACGGCAACTGCAAACGGGTCTTTTGCCAGGTCATCGTAAAAAGCGGGGACATCGATCACATCAAGCAGCGGCCATTCTGTAAAATATTTTGCATCAACAAGAATGAGGGCCAGCATAACGGCCGCAGCCGCAACAACCCCACGCCTAGACGATAATCGTTCCAGCAAATAACCAGCCCCATAAGCCGCCAGAATAGAGACGCCGAACATAATGGCAAAATAAAAACGAGCCGGCGCCCGTCCCCAGGCAAACAACGGTGTTTTCATAAGCAAAAAATAAGGCAAAATAACCCATCGTCCATTGAGTGTGATCACCTCCCCAGCTACCCGCAGTATCGGTCCAAGAGCTAAAATAGATAACATAGCGGCTAACATGAACCACATACCCACATCTTGCTTCTTCTCCCTTCCCCAATACAAACCTGCGCTGGCTAATATTGCCACCGGCCAGCCAACATAAACAACGCTCTCGGCCGCGCTTACATCAAAGGAATAAATTTTGTCAGAAAGCATGTTCAATCCAGGCCAGATAAGAGTGAGAATGTGACCGGGAGGCGGGATAATGGGCGACAATAAATCGGTCGAAAATGTGCCTACGCCTCCTTCTCCATACCAATCCAATTGGCCGGTAAAAAGACTAACCAAGAATGGCCACATGATGGGAACAAGAATCAACGCCGCTAAACCAAAGCTAAGACCAAGATGTTTTAACACGGGTGAAGAAAGAATCTGACTACGGTCACTCATCAAAAAGAAAATGAGTACGGCCGCTACCAGCGGAATCGTAAAATGAGCTAAAACCGGTAAATCAATCGTAGCGCTTACAACCAACAGGACACCTAGAGCCACACTTTTCCAAAAGGACGGCCGTTTAATAACTAACCACAACATAAGCGCCAATAGCGGCAGCGGATACGTCATTGCAATTGTCCAATGCCCATAAAAAATGTGCATTGTATGGTTTACAAAATAAGTGAATATTGCCCCGCCAATGATGGCTGCCGCCCGATTCTTAGTCAGTTCCAAACAGAACAGGGACATGAACAGCCAATTCAGCACATAGGACACAAACAAATGGGCATTATAAGCGACAACAGGGCCAAAACAGCGTACAAGGGGTAAGGAGACAGTCCGCATCCAAAAACCGGCCGTCAGAATGGGATGTTCCAATACGGCCGGATAATTAATGACGTCCAGTACAGACGGCAGCTGCCCCCGTGTAAAGAGGGCCTGGTCAAACCACCATATCGTCCACAAGTGTTCCAGAGCATCCCCATGCAGCCCAGAGATGCGGGTACGGAAATGGCTCAATAACGGCCGTGTAAACCAGGCTGTCACAACAGTCGCTAACAGCGTAACAAACAGGACAAATTCCCAATATTTGCAACGCGAAAGGGTGTTATTCATACGCTTTTCATTCATCCTGGCGTTGGTTTGATGATTGCCGAAAATTTTAGTAACTGTACAGGTGCGACGCACTTTTCCCAGAGTAATGTCAATGCCGCTGCTCTTTGCAAGTGCGTCGCACCTCTGGAAGCTGAATAGTTACAAATTTTATTCTATTTAGGATACCGCGGTTACATCGGGTACGGAAAAGATTTCTCGTTTAGCGACGGGCCAGCTCAATTCGCAAACTGGCATCAAGTTGACTATCTATTGGCTCTGGGACAGCATCTTCACTCACATCCTGGTCAGTTGCCGCTGCCTGAGTTTCTGTCTCTTCAGGAGTAGATTCAACCACTACTTCGGCAGTCTCCTCCATCTCATCCACATGAAAAATATAGGGACGACAGCACTCTTTGCAACAACCCTCATAATGAAAATAGGTCGTATCCAGCCGCGCCCCAAACGACTTATGCACCAGATCGCCCATCCCAAAACGCCAGGGCATATTTAGCCAGCCGTCTTCAATGTTCTTCACGGCCGTCTCAATTCCATCTTCCCCCACAATCACCCGGTAGCCAACCCAAAAATAACTACACCGGCCACAGGCGGCAAAATCAGCCGTCACTCGCTCTTCCATTGACATCTCACGTTTAGGCCGCTTCTGCTTTCGGCCTGATTTCTTAGATTTTTTCGACGGCCGTTTAGCCTTCGCATCTTTCTTTTTTTCATTATCTACAGTCATAATGGGCGGATTCTAGCCAGCAACCATGCCATCTGTCAAATGACGGGTTAAAATAGGCGTATGGATATTCGTTCAATTACCCTCTTTTGTGAACCGGATGATGATTTGCCATCACTGTCTGGTTTTATTCAGAACGCCCGTGCCGCTTTTGCCTATCCAGTGCAAACCGTGCGCCTGGCAACACCCCCCTTCCCCAATTGGTGGCCTACCAAACCAGATGATGCGGAAGGCATCCGTCAACACGCCCAACAATTAGCCGTCCACTGGCAAAATCTAGGTATCCATTACGCAGCCTTAGGCCCAGTGCAACTGTCTCACGATAAAGCCTGGCTAACGGCCGTCCCCCCCCTCCTGTCCGCTACCGATATGCTTTTTGCCAGCGTAGAAATCGCAGACAGACACGGCCGTATTCACACCCTGCGCTGCCAACAAACCGCCCAACTCATCCGCCAAATCAGCGCTGTTTTTGAGAACGGTTTTGGTAATTTGTACCTGACGGCCGTGGCCAACTGCCCTCCCGGTTCCCCCTTCTTCCCCGTTGCCTATCATCAAGGCGGCCCGGCTCATTTCGCCATTGCCGTTGAATCGGCCGACCTGGCTTTGACGGCCATCCAAAACAGCCAAACCCTGACCGAAGCCAGACAAAATCTGATAACGGCAATTGAAACGGCCGCTGCCTCATTAACCCAAACGGCCGAATCATTAGCCCGTACCCACAACATCCCTTTCAACGGCATTGATTTTTCATTGGCGCCCTTTCCAACAGCCGACAAAAGTTTAGGCGCGGCTATGGAAGCGTTGGGACTACCCCATGTCGGCGCGGCCGGCAGCCTTTTTGCGGCCGGATTCATCACCGAAGCGATTGAACGGGCCAACTTCAAAAGGTGTGGCTTTTCCGGCCTCATGCTGCCCGTTTTGGAAGATTCTGTGTTAGCCCGCCGCGCGGCCGATAATGTTTTATCCATCCAGGATTTGCTCAGTTACAGCGCCGTTTGCGGCGTCGGTCTGGACACCATTCCCCTGCCCGGAGATGTGAGTCAGGCACAGTTAACGGCCGTGCTGCTAGACCTGGCCATGCTCGCTTCCCGGCTCAACAAACCCCTAACCGCCCGGCTCATGCCCCTGCCCGGTCTACACGCCGGCGACCCCGTCACCTTCGACTTCCCCTACTTCGCCGACAGCCACGTCATGGGTATTATCGGATCGGGCATCAGTGGCTTATTGGCACGACCAGAGATTTTGCAAGTTAATGACATTATCCGTGATCCGTGACCCGTGATCCGTAATCCGTAATCCGTGAGACGGAATACGGGCTACGGAACACGGAACACGGAATACGGAATACGGAATACGAGCTACGGAACACGGAACACGGAACACGAGTAAAAAATGACAATCTCACCATTAAAAAAGCGCAGTCTGAAAAAACTATTAGCCGCTTGGACTGCGACCGTAACCAACACAAACCAATTACATCCCCCACTCTATACAGGCCCCGATATCACCCTGCACAAATTCACCGAAAAAACGGGAGAGGTAGAACCGGGAAGCTGTTTTGTAGCCCGCGTCCGCCCCACCGGAGACGGCCATCCCCACATTGGCAAAGCGCTTGCCGCCGGCGCCAGTATGATTTTGGCGCAACGGCCGCCTGAAGAAGTAGACGTCACTGTGCCCGATGATGTCCTTTATTTGCAAGTAGACGACACGGCCGAAACACTGGCCTGGCTTGCGGCCGCCTGGCACAACTTCCCCAGCCGCGAAATGGTGATGGTGGGCATCACCGGCACCAACGGCAAAACCAGTACGGCCAGCTTGCTGTACAGCATCTTCAAAGCGGCCGAGTACAAAACAGGGATGATCAGCACCCTCAAAGCAATGATTGGCGACGTTGAGGAAACGCTGGAACTACATGTCTCTACCCCGGAAGCGCCCGTCATCCAACGCTACCTGCGCCAGATGGCTGATGCAGGTATAACCCACTGCATTCTGGAAACTACTTCACATGGGCTGGCGCAACATCGTGTCACGGCCGTAGATTTTGACACGGCCGTCATCACCAACATCACCCACGAACATTTAGATTACCACGGCAATTACGAGACGTATTTTCAGGCCAAAGCCCGCCTCTTCGAGATGGTTGCCGCCAGCCAGCCAGACCCGCGCAAACCCCAACCCGTCATCAAAACCGCCATCCTCAACCTGGATGACAGTTCCTATGAACGGCTGGCCTACATTCCGATCCCTCGCCAATTCAGTTATAGTCTGGACAATAAACAGGCAGATATGCACACCCTCAAACAGGTTACCGATCCCTGGGGAACTTATTTTGAGATCGAAGTTGCCAGCCAAACAATTCCCAAACCGTTTGACGATCTTATGCTGCCGGTGAAGTCCAAGCTGTTGGGTGTGTTCAGCATTTACAATATGCTAACGGCCGCCGCCACAGCTTACGCTTTGGGTGTAGACCATGACATTATTCAAGATGGATTGCAGGCGGTGGAATTGATTCACGGCCGTATGCAGCAAATCCAACGAGGCCAAAAATTCATCGTCCATGTAGATTTTGCCCACACACCTGATAGTCTGGACAAAGCTATTTCCGCCGCTCGTGGCATTTTACACCTGACGGCTGGCAGCGGCCGTGTCATTACCGTTTTTGGCAGCGCCGGACTGCGCGACCCTGAAAAACGGCGGCTGATGGCTGAAATCTCAGCCGCCAATGCCGACCTGACTCTATTAACGGCCGAAGACCCTCGCACCGAATCACTGGACAACATTTTAGAAACCATGGCCGCCGGCTGCCGCAGCCAGGGTGGCATTGAAGACCAAACCTTCTGGCGTATTCCCGACCGCGGCCGGGCAATCTACCAGGCGCTGACTTTGGCCGGCCCCCAGGATTTCGTCCTCATCTGTGGCAAAGGGCATGAACAATCTATGTGTTTCAGCCGTACCGAATATCCCTGGGATGATGTTCAGGCCACAACGGCCGCCCTGGACGCCTTTCTGGCCGGTGAACCGATGCCAGATTTGGGCTTGCCCACATTTACGAGTTGACGGTTGACTATTGACCGTTGGCCGTTGACCATTTACGATTGTCCCACTGGAAACAAAATAGCTGAAAATATTTAGGATTGATTTGGAGGTAATCATGTTAATGGAACTTATCAGCCGGGTACGGCGCAATCATGGGCTGGAACATGCCTCGATTCATGTACTCAGCGAAAAGCACAAAAACTTTAGCGCCCAGGGTAATTCTACTCCCAGCGGCTTTAACCTAAACATCTACGGCGATGTGTCGGAAACGAATGTCATTGAAGCGGTCGAAGAGGCATACACTCGTCTGAAAAAAGGGGAACACAACCTGGCAGTACACCCCAATTGTGGCACAGTTTTGCTGACAACGGCCGTCATGGCTACCCTGGCCGCCCAAACCGTATTCGTCTTTGAACAAAAAAAGCAGCGCCGCAACAGCTTTGATCCTATGGTATTGTTAAATGCTCTGCCCACTGCCATTTTAGCAGTTGTCGCCGCCTTAATCATTTCCCGGCCCATCGGCGTACAGTTACAAGCCCGCTACACAGTGGAAGGCGACTTACAGGGTTTGCAAATTTTACGCATCCGTAAAGTCGCCCCCTCCCCCATTACCCGCTTCTTCCAACTCCTGCTCACCGGCGGCCGTGCCCAGGCCACCTCCTACCGCATTGACACAAAGGATAAATAACAAGCGCCACTTGCACACTCACACCATGTTCTACATTTTTCACGGCGAAGACACCCACTCTCAACAAGAAACCCTGGCCAAGCTCCAGGCCAAAATGGGCGATCCGGCTATGCTGGATTTGAACACCACTCGCCTGGAAGGGAAAATTTCCTTTGCCGAATTGCAGCAGACCACCAGCGCGATCCCTTTTCTGGCTCCGGTGCGGCTAATCATCGGGCATGATTTATTGACGGCCAAACCAGATAAAGCTTTTGTAGATAAACTTGCAACCTATCTCCCCCAAATGACAGAGACAACCCGTCTATTTTTTCTGGAATCAAAAGCGTTGAAGGCCAGCCACCCCATCATCAAACTGGCAGAAAAGGAAAAGGCTGGCTACGTAAAAAAGTTTGCCAAACCAGAGGGACATGCCTTGGACAAATGGATACGGGATGAGGCAGCGGCGCGCAACGGCCGTATCCAACCCCGCGCCGTTCATATGTTAGCCACCAACATCGGCAGCAATCTGAACATTTTAAGCAACGAACTGGACAAACTGGTCTTGTACAAAGGGGAAGAAGCTGAAATTACGGCCGACGATGTGACCCTGCTCACTCCCTACGCGGCCGAAGCCAGCATCTTTGATCTGGTAGACGCCCTGGGCAACCGCAACAGTAAAAAAGCATCGTTGTTATTGCAACAAAAATTCAGCGAAGGAACCGATCCCTTCTACCTGTTCTCCATGGTCATTCGCCAATTCCGTCTGCTCATTCAAGTAAAAGAGTTGGCCGAAGCAGGAGAACGGCCGCCTGGCATCAGCCAAACGCTCAAAATGCACAGTTTTGTAGCCGGAAAACTGCACCAGCAAAGCCAGGGGTTCAGCCTGCCCCAACTAGAACAAATCTATCATCACTTGCTGGATATTGATGTGGGCGTCAAAACCGGCCGTCAGGATATGACTACCGCCCTCAACCTCCTCATCGCCGCCCTCACAATTTAGTGTACGCCCACAAACCGGGGAAACCGCCTGTATGTAGAAAAACGAGTTGCTCATCGGCCGCAAATGTGCCTTGTTGAATGAGGTCCAACAATCCAGCAAACGCTTTGCCGGTATAGACAGGATCGAGAAGAATGCCTTCAGATTGGGCCAATATTTTTATGGCCTCGGCCGTCGCTTCCGTCAACACACTATATCCCGGCCCGGCATACACATGTTCAATCATGGGTACATCCTCCGGGTTGAACTGCATCGGTTCGCCCAACACTGCACACAACTCTGCGGCCAATTTAGCCACGGCCGTCGGAAACGCTTTCCACAATTTGCCAATATCCAGCCCCAACAGCCGCATAGGTGAATTTATCAGCCGCAAGCCAGCCATCAGTCCCGCCAATGTACCGCCTGTGCCAACGGCCGTTACCACCCTCACCTTCTCCACATCCAATCCCAATTCCGTCACTTGTTCATGCAGTTCCAGCGCCGCCGCCACATAACCCAAACAACCCGTAACCGAATGTCCGCCGACGGGCATAAAATAGGCTCGCGGCCCCACCAACAGCGTGGATAGCAGCTTGACCAGCCGGTTTGTCTGGGCCAACGTCAGAGAAGCATCCCCCCCGCCGCCAAAGGGGATAAAGTGCAGCCGTGCCCCCAAAAGTTGATTCAACAGCAGATTACCTTGCAGGGTAGACGGCCGTTTCTCAAAGAAAAATAGATGCGCTTCCAAACCGAGGGGGTTACAAGCAGCGGCCGTCATGCGGGCGTGGTTGGATTGCAAGCCGCCAAAAGTGACAACTTTACGCTTCCCCAGACGCAGCGCTTCAGCCATGATAAATTCCAGTTTGCGCCCCTTATTGCCGCCCAACCCCGGCCCAATCTCATCATCTCGCTTAATCCATAACTGCGGGCCAGCCAGCTTTTGCGTCAGACGGGGTAAGGGTTCTAAAGGGGTAGGATAACGGCCGTAACGCAACTGCGGAAATTGATCCAACCGATCACGAATTGTTTGCAAACCCATCTCTCGAGTCCACTGAGCAATAGTTTTAGTGGTAACCATTCAGGTGCCCGGCACTTCATTACCAAGTCTACTGGAGTAGCCCACTCGTTTATAAGTGCCGGGCACCTTGGGGGAGTGAATGATCATTTAACAGATGTTCAGCCAATCGTTTAGCCAGAGCGATGATGGTCAGAACGGTGGGACGAGCCAACGCCTGTGGAAAAACAGAAGCATCACACACATACAAATTTTGGATTTCTGTTTCCAGGTCTGTGGTCAACATCTCCCCAATGCGCACAGTTCCAGAGGGGTGAGTACCACGCAGAGGGGTGGTGAAGATGGAGTCCGAGTCGCAGCTAGCCTGCTGCAAAATGCGACCCGCCACTTGTTCAGCCGCCGCCAACCGCTGTCGGTCAGACGACGTGACCCCTTTGCTGATGGTGAATCCCCGTTTTTGAGCTTGCACAAAACCGCTAATCTCATCCTTGAGTTTAATCATCACCCCCAGCGTATGCCCCCAACGGCGCCAGGTCAATGGATAAGCTGGCCCTTTACGGAGCATGACAAGGGGATAATTGAGCCAGGGGTCAATAAGCGTCGAATACAACACGCCCAGATCATCATCGGCAAAACTCCAGGTCATCGGCGGTTCGTCTCCAATTCCTTTGTAAGGCGCATGGCCGTACACCATGATGGTGGTGTCCATCGTCATGCCTTGCCCAGCGGCCGTTAATCCACTCTGCTGTAAAATAAGCGGCGACCCAATCCCCCCGGCCGCCAAAATAACATTTTTAGCATAGACAGCGAATGGTTTCCCACGCCATTTACCCCACACGCCAGCGACACGGCCGTTTTCCGCCAACACCTGCTCCACCCTGGCCCCCGTCCACAAATCAATCCCTTCTGTTACGGCCGTGTCTACCCATTCGGCCGCATTCCATTTGGCCCCGCAGCGACAGCCCAACATACAGTTGGCCGCACAATCAAATCCATTGTGGGATCGACGCGGCCGCATAAATTTATCCTGAGCAAACCAATCCTGACCGATTTCGGCCGCCGCTTCGGCAATACGGGTAGAAGCAATGCCGCGCAGCGTCGGGGGCAGGGGCAAGATACCCAACTCCTCAATTGCCGCCTGCGCGTAGCTTTCCAAATCAATATTGTAAGCAGACTGCCACCAGGGCAACGGCCGTGCCGCACAGCCACAATACATACTCGTCGCCCCACCAACCAACAGCGGCCGTACCACCGACAATCCTTCCTGCGTCGTCAAGAACGACGCTTTATCCGTGTACAACATCCCGCCTGGATAGGTTCCATAAAGGGGAGACGGCCGCCAATCACGGCCGCGCTCCAACAATGTAATTCCCAGCCCAGCGGCCGACTGCGCCAATTCACGCGCCAGCGTCGCCCCGCCCGGCCCCGATCCCACAATGATAATATCCGTTTCTTTGGTTAACATGCGCCCATTTTATCACATCCAACCCGGCTGACATTGACAACTGCCCAGTTCAGAGATACATTTTCCTCATTATTGGCAGCCAGAAAAACAATTCAAAAACCATATGACAGAAAACCCTTACATCACCGGCCCCATGATTAAAGACCCGCCTATGTTTTTTGGGCGGACAGAAAAAATGGCCCGCTTGCACGATGCGGCCCGCAAAAGCAGCAGCATAGCCATTGTGGGTTTGCGGCGTATCGGTAAATCTTCCCTGTTATGGCAGTTTGTAAACCATGCCGATTTACCGGCCGAGATTGTACCCGTTTACGTAGATTTACATGATGCCCGCACACGGACAATATCTGATTTGCTGACCACCATTGTGACCGCCTTAGATGCCCGGCTGAACAGGTATGAATTTGGCCCCATTTCCGATCAAATCGCCTTTACAAATGCGATTGAGCAAATAGGACGGGATGGCTACCAGCCTATTGTTTGTCTGGATGAGATGGAAAAGTTGATGGAGCGAGACTGTTTTGATCGTGACTTTTTTGAAGGATGGCGGCACCTGGCCTCCCTGAGCAAACTCGCTTTTATCACAGCTTCCGCGGCCCGATTAGAAGATATTGTAAAGCACGACGGCGAAACATCCCCCTTTACCAATATCTTTACTCAGGTTGATCTGGCCGGTTTAGACGCCGATGCTGCCCGGCGGCTGCTGACAGAACCATTTCGGCGAGCCGGACGTCCTTCTCCGCCGGCCGCCCATGTGGAGAATGCCCTCACCCTGGCCGGCCGCCATCCTTTATTCTTGCAATTAGCCGGTTCACTGTTGTGGGCTAAAGGCGGGCAAAATCAAGGCTGGCTACGGGATGAATTTGCCCAGGCAGCCCGCAAACCGCTGCAAACATTGTGGCGCGCCCTTAGCCCGGCAGAACAGGCTGCCGCCGCGCGGCTGGCAACCGGACAGGGCAGTGTCCCCAATTGGCAAACAGCCCAAATAGAATTACAGCGTACTGGGCTGGCCGAAATGGACGCCGCCGGCAAGTTAAGGTTGTTTAGTCCGCTGTTAACAGAATGGCTGCAAGATGGAACGTTGACCCGTGAACCGGCCCGCCGCCCTGTGAGCAGTACTCATAAGCAGCGTCCCATCCAGGGGGAAGAAAAGAAACCAGTCTTGCGGATGTCACGACCAACGCCACCTTTGTATGCTTATGCACTGGTGTTAAGCCTGGTTTTCTTATTAACCATTTTTATAACAGTTAAGTTGGATGGTAGCGTGGGCACTTTTTTTGTGGTGGCAACGGTCGGATTGGCTTTTGTATTGGTAGGAGATAACAAGCTGACCGGTGGGCAATTTTTAGACTGGTTGGGCACATTGTGGCAAGGTTTGTCCGGCAAACAAAAGAAAGACGACAAAAACAGATAAAAGAAGTAACAAAGGTAGCGTCACATTAAACCGTAGAGAATATCCATTACTTCACAATATGTCATTTCGAACGGAGTGAGAAATCTGCTTGCTCCAGACAAAAGATTCCTCGCTCCGCTTCGGAATGACATTATGATGCACATTTGTAATGATCACGATTAAGTGTTGTGCTGCCGTAACAAAGACATGATGCGAAAATTGATAAAAGATAGCTGGACGCTGCTGAAAGTATTATATTTTCAGCCAATTTCCTTAAACCGGCGCGTGTTAAGTTTACTGGATGGGAATGATGATCAGGTGTTTG
>JAAEOP010001283.1 GCA_024223125.1 Chloroflexota bacterium | reverse complement strand
TGAGAATAGAGACCATCATGTCCGCGATGTTACCCTGGGGGAAGACAAATCTCGTATCCGCATAAACCCTCATATTTTCGCTAAATTGCGGAGTTTTGCCCTCAACATTCTACGGAAAAACAAGGTTGAAAATGTTAGCTCAGAACTTTTTGATAATTGTATGAACCTGGAAAATGTTCTCAATTATGATGGAATTCTTTAGAACTGAACAGCCCTGCTTGGAAAACTACAGGTGTAACAAAAAGAGATTTTTTTTGCTTATTTTTTTATGAGTTTGGAAAAATCGTGATTCCTCACATTCTACTTACACAGGTTTAAGAAAAATGTGGGATAATAGGTTTGTGGAGTTTGCAAGGTGCATGTTTGCAAGTTCACTTAAGAGAAGACCACCTGCACACTTGAACACTGTCAAAGGAGCATTCCATGAGTCGAGATGATTATGACATCCCCGAAGTTTTCCGTAAAGCGATGGAGGAAGCGGGTTGGGATACAAGCCGTAAAGGAGATGATGATGGCGACCGGCCACCTCTACCACAGCGACCTGAAGGCGACGGCCGTCCCAATCGTACCATCTGGATTGCCGGACTTGTTATTGGCCTGGTGCTGTTGTTTAGCTGGCTGGTCAATGTGTACACAGAATGGTTGTGGTTTACGGCCGTAGAGTTTAACGACGTGTGGCTGACACAATGGGGCGTCCGTCTGGCTGTTTTTGGCCTCTTTTTTGTTGTTGCCCTGCTGCTCTTTTTGCTCAACTGGCTCATTGCCCGTCGCCGGGCTATACGAGCGACGCCCCCGTTCAATCCCAAATTCTTGCAAATTCCGGCCGTCAAATGGTTGATATGGGGTGCGGCTCTGTTTTTGGCCTTTGGGTTTGCCAGTTCCATAGCTGCCCGTTGGGGAGATTTATTGCGCTATTTTTACCGTACCCCTTTTGGTATTTCAGACCCTATTTTCAGCCAGGACATCAGCTTTTATCTGTTTGAACTGCCGGTGTTTACACTGGTGCAGCAGTGGGTTGTTTCCCTGTTAGTCATCACCATCATCGGCGCCATCGCCATTTATGCCCTCAACTACATCCCTGAAATCCAGCGCGGTACCTGGCGGCCGCATGAATCCAAAGCGTTTCGGCAGCACATCGCCTTACTGGCCGCCTTGATTTTGACTTTGTGGACAGTTGGCTACATTTTTGATCTATATGAACTGCTGTACTCGCCGCGTGGTGTCGTTTTTGGGGCCAGCTACACCGACATGAATGCAGAAGTGTACGCCATTTATGCTCAAATGGTTTTGATGGGGCTGGCTTCTTTAGCGATGTTTTTTAATGTGTTTCGGTTTGATTTACGGCCGCTGTTGGCGGCCGGTGGTTTGTGGTTGGCGGCCACGCTCATTTTAGGCGGCATTTTACCCGGTATCATCCAACGTTACTCAGTCGAGCCAAATGAACTGGTACGCGAAGCGCCTTACATTCAAAACAATATTCAACTCACCCGCCTCGCCTATGATCTGAATGAAGTCGAAACCCAAGAGTACAATCTGGGCGCGCCCCTG
The DNA here is from genome assembly GCA_024223125.1 of Chloroflexota bacterium. The sequence continues at coordinate 15,076 of JAAEOP010001283.1, read as the reverse complement.
ACCCCGCAAGATTTAGACCGCAATGCAGAAATCCTGAAAAATATTCGCTTGTGGGATTATCGGCCGTTGCAAGACACTTACAAACAACTGCAAGAACTGCGTACCTACTATCAGTTTGCCGAAGTTGATATTGACCGTTACGACATTGACGGCGAAACCAGACAAGTGATGCTGGCTACCCGCGAACTAGATAAGACCGGCTTAGAAACCCAAACCTGGCTCAATCTAAATCTGTTGTACACACACGGCTACGGTATTGTCATGAATCCAGTAGACCAGTTCACGACCGAAGGGCAGCCAGTCTTTTACATTCAAGATTTACCGCCCCAAAGCACAACTGAGTCGTTAAATGTTTCCAGGCCAGAAATCTATTATGGCGAACTGACTAAAGATACTGTTTTTGTCAACAGCCAGCAAGAAGAGTTCGACTACCCTCAGGGGAGTGAAAATGCATATACGCGGTATGCTGGCGCTGGCGGCGTTTTGCTAGATAACTTCCTCACCCGCCTCGCCTTTGCCATTCGTCTGGGGGACTCCAACGTGCTGTTGAGTAATGATATTGACAATGACACACGGGTGATGCTGCACCGCCATATTCAAGAGCGAGTCTCTCGCATTACCCCTTTTCTGTTATTAGATGGGGATCCATATGTGGTGGTAACGGATGACGGCCGTCTCGTTTGGCTGCAAGACGCCTATACCGTCAGCAACCGCTTCCCCTACTCCGAACCCTCTCTCTGGAACCGTTCCCGGCAGATTAATTACATCCGCAACAGCGTCAAAATCACCATAGATGCCTACGATGGCACAATCAATTATTACATTGCCGACGATGAAGACCCCATCATCAAAACCTACGCCCGCGCCTTCCCCGGCGTCTTCCAACCACTCAGCGCCATGCCGGAAGATTTACGCAACCATTTACGCTATCCAGTAGACCTGTTCTCCGTACAAACAGAACAATATCTTCGTTACCACATGACCGACACGCGCGTTTTTTACAATCAAGAAGACGTCTGGCAAATTCCGTTGGAACTGTTTTCCACTGATGGCAGCGCCAACAACAAAGTGGCTCTGGAACCTTACTACGTAACGATGCCGCTACCCGGTGAAGTGGACACAGAATATCTACTCATTCAACCGTATACGCCGGTAGGTAAGGATAATATGATCGCCTGGCTGGCTGCCCGCAACGATGTGCCCAATTATGGCGAACTCATCGTTTATGAACTGCCTAAGCAGGAATTGGTCTTTGGGCCGCTGCAAATTGAAGGGCGTATTGATCAGGAGCCAGAAATTTCCGGGCAATTTTCGCTGTGGGATCAACGTGGTTCCAGCATCATTCGGGGTAATTTGCTGGTCATTCCGGTGAATAATCGTTTTCTGTATGTGGAACCGGTTTATTTGCTGTCTGAAACAAGCGCTTTACCAGAGTTGAAACGGGTGATTGTGGCCACAGATACGCGCATTGCCATGGATACAACTTTGAACGGAGCGTTGGCTTCTCTGTTGCAAGCGGAGCCGGAAGATATAACTGAGGTATTGGAAGAGTTGGACAGTGGCACGGAACCGGTGGAAGGTGAGGGCACAGAAGAAGTGGCTACAGCCGTGCCTTCCTCCCCCACAGACGCCAACATTGAAGCGCTCATCCAATCAGCCAACACCCATTTTGAAGCGGCGCAACAAGCCCAACAAGAAGGTGATTGGGCAACCTATGGGGAAGAATTAGAGGCGTTGGAACAGGATTTGCAGCAGTTGATGGAAGTAAGTGAGCAGGGACCGTAGTTCGTAGTAACGGCTTTGGTCTGGACGACTAAAGTCGTTACTACGAACTAATTTATAGTATTACGGGGTAGGCAAAGCTGTTTCGGCACTCAGTTCATCTGTTTCAGATTGGATGCTTTTAACCACATTAACCACAATTTCATCATCTTCCACATCCACCAGAGCAATATCTCCAGAATCGAGACCGCCGGATAAGACAGCATCGGACAAACGGTCTTCCACTTCAGTTTGAATAAGGCGGCGCAACGGCCGTGCCCCAAATTCAGCGTCATACCCATGTTCCGCTAACCAATCACGGGCCTCGTCTGTGGTCTCAATTGAAATTTCATGGTCAACCAGACGCTCATTTACCTCGCCCAAAATAATGTCCACAATATGCCGAATACTTTCTTTTGAAAGCTGCCGGAAGATAATAATGTTATCTACCCGGTTGATAAACTCTGGCCGGAACTGCTTCTTCAGCTGTTCCATCAACGTTTTCTGCATTTCTGCATACTGCTCTTGTTCGGCAGACGATTCGTCCCGGCGGAATGAAAAGCCCAGATTTGGCCCCCGACGAATCGTATCGGCGCCCACATTAGAAGTCATAATGATGAGTGCATTACGGAAATTAACTTTCTGGCCTTTGGCATCTGACAAATGTCCTTCTTCCATAATTTGCAGCAGTAGATTGAAGGCTTCGGGATGAGCTTTTTCAATTTCATCGAATACGACGATGGAGTAGGGGCGGCGGCGGACAGCTTCAGTTAACTGACCAGCGTCTTCATAGCCTACATATCCGGGTGGCGAACCAACTAGGCGGGCTACATTGTGCCGTTCCATAAATTCAGACATATCCAACTGCACCAGGGAATCTTCGCTGCCAAAGAGGAACATCGCTAATGCTTTGGTTAACTCGGTTTTGCCAACCCCTGTGGGGCCAAGGAAAATAAATGAGCCAATGGGACGGTGGGGGTCTTTTAACCCGGCTCGTGCCCGACGTACAGCTTTGGAGATGGCTTCAATTGCTTCTGTCTGGCCAACGATATGTTTCCGCATTTCCTTTTCCATGTCCAGCAATCGCGCAGATTCTTCTTGCGTGAATTGGTACACGGGAATGCCTGTCCACATGGAAAGCACTTCGGCAATATCTTCGGCCGTCACACTGACACTGTATTCATCTTCGGAACCGGCCCGTAACTGGTCTAGCTGGCGTTGAATATCTGCTTCACGGTCGCGTAATTCTTCGGCGTATTGATGACGGCCGCGTTCAACCGCCTGTGTTCGTTCATCGCGCAGATCACGCAGGGAATCATAAGCATCCCGAATATCGGCCGCTTGCGGTATGCGATACATGCGTACCCGTGAGGAACTCTCATCAATCAAATCAATCGCTTTATCGGGTAGAAAACGGTCGGTCACATAGCGAGTTGAAAGATTAACGGCCGCTTCAATTGCTTCCTGTGTAATAAAAAGATTATGATGCTGTTCGTATGCCCCTTTAATACCTTTCAGGATTTCGATGCTTTCTTCTGGGGTGGGTTCATCCACATGAACTGGTTGAAAGCGGCGCTCCAGAGCGGCATCGCTTTCAATGTATTTGCGATACTCATCCATAGTGGTGGCGCCAATGGTTTGCAGCTCGCCACGAGCCAATGCTGGTTTTAAAATATTGGCTGCATCTACAGAACTACCGGCTGAACCGGCTCCCACCAGCATGTGTACCTCATCAATAAAGAGAATAGAATGGCTGGATTTGAGTTCTTCGATGACCCGTTTGAGCCGTTCTTCAAACTGACCACGATACATTGTACCGGCTACTAAGCTGCCCACATCCAGTTGTAAAACTCGTTTATTATGAAGAATGTCGGGCACACGGCCGTCAATAATCCGCTGCGCCAATCCTTCAATAATGGCTGTTTTACCCACACCAGGCTGCCCAATAAGCGCCGGATTATTCTTGGTACGGCGGGCCAATATCTGAATCACCCGCTCAATTTCCATATTACGACCGATAACCGGATCCAGTTTATTTTCTTCAGCCAGCGCCGTTAAATCCGTTGCCAGTTGATCAACCATCGGCGTTTTGCTTTTTTCTTTTTTGCCACTACGACGCCGGGAAGGGGAACTGCTTTCAGTTGCGCCCACCGGACTTTCCTTTAACATACGCCGTGTTTGGCGGCGGATTTGTTCCGGACTAATGCCAAACTTACGCAGCACATCAAGCGCCAGCCCTTCATTTTGCCGGGCCAACCCCAGCAGTAGATGTTCCGTGCTGATGTAATGCTGTCCCATGCGCCGGGCTTCCTCAACTGCTAATTCCAGCAACCGCTTTGTGCTGGGAGAAAGCTCGATTTTAGTAAAGGGGGTGCGTGTGCCTGGTCCGCCAGAAAGCCGCTCGACCATGGCCTGAACACGAGCAGCATCCAAACCCAGTTCACGCAAGACACGACCAGCAACGCCACCTTCTTCACGCAGCAAGCCAATGAGAACATGCTCACTGCCAATATAGCTATGATTCAAACGTTCTGCTTCTTCCTGTGCCAGACTCAAAACACGCCTGGCACGTTGTGTAAATCGTTCCCAGTTTTTTGAGTTCACCGATGTTTACCTCATCATTCACTCATCATCGTCAGCATTTCCAGATCTGACTCGACAAATTTAGTGGAAGCAACCTGCTTGATGCTTAAACCAAGCTGTCGCTGATCCGCATCGATACGAATAAGCCGTACAGTTATTTGTTGTGACACATGAACAACCTCACGCGGATGTTCAATGTGATCTTCCGATAATTCTGAAATATGAATGAGTCCTTCTAATTCATATTCATCTTGTAAACGGGCAAAAGCGCCATAGGGGGTAATTTTAGTTACGGTGGCTTCAATGAGCTGTCCAATCTGATAAATTTTGGAAACTTCCGTCCAGGGATCAGCTTTCATGCGTTTGATGCTCAGCGCCAGTCGTTCCCGTTCCTGATCTACAGACAAAACCATGACCTTGACTTCATCCCCCACCTCCAATACTTCAGATGGTTTGTTAATGCGCTTCCAACTTAATTCTGAGAGATGTACCAGACCTTCGACGCCGCCAATATCCACAAAGGCGCCAAAGTCGGCCAGGTTAATAACACGGCCGTCAAACACAGCGCCTTCTTGAATACCGGCCATCAACTCAGCCCGTTTGGCCTGACGAACTTCCTTCTCTGCTGCCTTTTCTGAAAGAATCAGACGCTCCTGGTCGGGATCAGCTTCCAAAACTTTGATATAGACGGTTTCACCAATAGCTTTTTGCAAGGCGTTGGGGTTTTGCCTGACCAACTGTCGTCGCTCCTGGCTTAAATGGGATTTAGGTAAAAAGCCAATTAAATGCTTCACATCTACCAGGACACCGCCTCGATTGTAACCACTGATTTTACCCTGGCAGACTTCTTGCGATTTTTGCAGTGATAGCATTTCCTTCCAATCACGCGCCTCGGCCGCTTTCGCAAACGAGACCAGCACATTGCCCTGATCATCTTCAGCGGATAAAACAATAACGGTTACTTCATTGCCCACAGACAACTCTTCACGAGCTGCCTCATCGAGACTTTGCCATTCATTCGCCGAAATAACTCCTTCCGACTTGGCGCCAATATCTACTAAAACTTCATTATTGCGGCGGGCTACGACCCAACCTGTTTTTGTGTCGCCTGTGGCCGGTGGATCAAACGACGCATCTAACAAAAAATCCATTGGGTGGCCAGTTTCACCGTTTTCTTCTGATGTATTATTGATCAAAATTCTTCTTCCTCACAAAGATAAAATATGCATATTTAATCCGATTATACTGGGTTTAGATGGGTTGGCAATAATGCAATTTTCCTGTTAATGAAGTTCATACACTCTTTGGGAATTAGTACCGGTGAGAGTAACAATTGATGATACAATATCGCTTATGGCTATTCAGATTTTGTCCGAGCAGTTAGCGTCCCAGATTGCGGCCGGTGAGGTAGTGGAACGGCCGTCGTCTGTTGTCAAAGAATTAGTAGAAAACGGTATTGATGCCGGAGCGACCACTATCAATGTAGATATACGCCAGGCCGGCCGTCAGAGCATTCAAATTGCTGATAATGGATCAGGTATCCCGGCGGCCGACATTGAAATTGCCTTTCACCGGCACGCCACCTCTAAGTTGCGGGGTATTGAAGATTTGAACGCCATCCGTACCCTCGGTTTTCGCGGCGAAGCATTGGCGGCTGTTTCGGCCGTCAGCCAGGTAACGCTCATTTCGCGGGTGGCCGACGAGGAGTATGGTACGCGGCTGGTGCTGGAAGGGGGCATCAAGCGCAGCAGCGATACGGTCGGCGCGCCACAAGGCACAGTCATCGCCGTAGAAAACCTGTTTTACAATGTACCCGCCCGTCTCAAATTTTTGAAGAGTGATAAGACCGAAAAACGGTTGATTGATGAATTTGTCACCTGTTACGCACTGGCTTACCCTCATATTCGCTTTCGGCTGACGCACAACGGCCGTATCACCTTCCAATCCAACGGCAACGGCAACGTGTTAGATGTGCTGCTGTCCCTCTACGGTCCCGAAGTAGCCCGTCAATTGTTGGAGATTGGAGATTCGAGATTGGAGATTGAAGAGGATTCAACAATCTCAAATAACCAATCTCCAATCTCTATATCCGGTTTCATTGGCCCCCCCTCCGTCCACTGGTCTAATCGAGGGAAAATTGTGTTGTTTGTCAACGGCCGTTGGGTCAAAGACAACAAACTCACCTATGCTGTTATTCAGGCGTACCATACTTTGCTGCCTAGCGGCCGTTACCCATTGGCGGCTCTGTTTCTGGAACTGCCGCCAAACCAGGTAGATGTCAATGTGCATCCTGCCAAAACAGAAGTGCGTTTTCGAGGTGGCAAAGCGCCATTTGGGGAAGTACAGCGAGCGGTGCGCCAGACATTAGTAGCCGAGGCTCCCATTCGCCATATGAGTGCCTGGAATATTGGCAGCCAGATAGAAGCGATGACGCCTGGTTGGGAAGGGAATCTGGACCAACACGCCTTTACCCGTCCCGACGATAAACCACAAGCAGCGCTGGATTTAACCTGGGACACGGCCGACAGCGACTCCCCAAACAGAGAGGCAGACAATGACAACTTGCTGCCGGTTATGCGGGTGGTGGGGCAAATTGGCGCCGCCTACATCATCACCGAAGGGCCGGATGGAGTGTTTCTAATTGACCAGCAGGCAGCCCATGAACGGGTGTTGTATGAGCGATATCTGGCTCAATGGCAGGGGAAACGGGTGGAAACAAAAACGCTGTCGGCGGGCACGGCCGTGACTTTGGCCCCTACCCAATCAGAATGGCTCAACAAACAGTTAAAGCTCCTGGCTGAAATTGGTTTTCATGTGGAGCCATTTGGCCCCCAAACTGTGATGGTGCGGGCTATCCCTACCCTGGTTGCCGCTCAGGATGCGGCTCATCTCCTACTGGCAATTGTAACCCGGCAGGAACGCCAACCCGTCTCGGCCGCAGAGTTGCCCGGTCAACTGATTCAGATTGTGGCAGAAGCGGCCGCTGTTCGTGCCGGTCAATCCTTAAATTCCACCCAAATGGAAGAACTTATTCAGCAGCTAGAAAAATGTGCCCACCCTATGACCAATCCCCAAGGGAAACCGACCTTTATTTATTTGTCGGTGGCTCAGTTAGCGCGGGAATTTGGGCGGATTTAGTTTTCAGTTTGCAGTGATGGTTATTCACTGGCAGTTGTTGTTTTTTGAAAGAGTAGTTGCCAGCCGACGGTACGGCCATCATCACACAACTCCACACGCAACCCACTTACTTCGGGACTTCCCTCAGCTAATATAACTGTGTAGGAAACATCCGACTCCATCGTAAAGTCGCCATACCCATCTCCCTGGTCTGGTTTGAAGCCGGTATAGAAATGGTCACGGCCGTTGGCCCAACTCACTTGTACTTCCACACCTGGTAAATCGTCTAAAAAGGCATTTTGTGTCACCACTTCAATGCGGGGCGGCTCCTCGGCCGGCAAGCAAATGCGTTCCTGATTCAGCAAGCGATAATCCCAATCTGTATCTGGCGGTGGTGGTGGTGTTGGTGAGGTAGTTGGGGTAGATGTGGGCAGAAGTGTGGGCGTAGGCGTTGATGTCTGGGTAGCGGCCGCTTCTACAACTGGCGCGGCTAAAGTGGGCGTGGGTTGCACATCTGGCGTGGGGGCAAAGATGGCGACCGCACCCCCTTCCGCCCCCAACTGCTGTGCTAGATTAGCCATATTGCGTAACGCTTCCGGCGATTGCAAGTCGCGCACATACGTCTCCAGCAAATTATTGACCGTTTGCGGCAAATTGGGATCTTCCAACGCGGCCAAACGTTGCTCGGCGCGAGGCCAATCGCCATCGGCGGCATAACTTTGGCTGACCAGGAAAATGTACTCAGCTTTGTACGCTTCGCTGAACCGGGCCGGGCCAGAGTCAATGTAGATGATCGGGTCTATGACCCAGGCGTAATATAAACCAATGCCCAGACCCATCAGTAAGCTGATGAGCAGCCATCCAGCCGATGAAATGCGCCGCCATAACGGTCGTGAGCCATCATAACTTTGCGTGTACGGAATCTGGCGACGGCGGCGACGACTCATGATGCTGGCTCTTCAGTGGGGGACAAATACGGATCCATGGCCGGAGAGACTATACCCAACATGGCCGCCAGATTGACTAACTGTCTAATTTCGGTGGGGTTTTGTTGTAAGAGGATACTGTCTAGCATGACGGCCGTGAGGACATCTTCTCCATCTGGCCCCAAATCGTCTAATCGTTGTTGGGCGGCCGTTAAATCCCCCTCAACAGCATAAACAGCGGCGATCATACGCGCATAATCCTGCTTTTGCTCCTCTACCAGATAAACCGGACTGGCGTCTACAAACTCCGTCGGGATCGCCTCCCACCCAATGTATAAACCTAGAGCAATACCTACTGCCAATCCAATAATGATAAAAAGGGGAATTCGTAAACGGCCCATATTGGTTACACAAAAAAAGAGCTACTCATCTCAAGAGCAACTCCTTATTTGCCCAGCCCCTGGTGGGGACATATAATTTGCAAGCTTTTGGTTAATTAATGCCGAAGGTGGGAATCGAACCCACACTCCCGAAGGAACACGATTTTGAGTCGTGCGCGTCTGCCAATTCCGCCACTTCGGCTTTTTGCAAAACGTGGCGAGATTTTAGAACAAGGCGTGTATTCTGTCAATAGTTTATGGATGAAGCAGCGCTCATTGAGCAAGCAAAAAAAGGGGATGTCAGCGCCTATAACCGGCTGGTTATACAATATCAGCAGGTGGTGTATAACGTCGCCTATCGGGTCATGGGTGAACCCCAATCGGCCGAAGATATGACCCAGGAAGCTTTTATATCGGCTTACAAATCTATCAACTCGTTTCGAGGCGGCAGCTTTAAATCGTGGCTGCTGCGTATTGTTACCAACCGCTGCTACGATGAGCTGCGGAAGTATAAACGCCGCCCCCAATCCTCCATTGAAGAAATAACTGAAGAACATGCTTCCTTTGCTTTTATGCGTGATCCGAAAGAAGGGCCAGAGAAGTTTCAGCAACGCTTGGATATGATTCAGGCGATTGAGAATTGTTTGCAAGGGCTGCCAGACGATCAACGGATGACGGCCGTTCTCGGCGACATTGAAGGCTACGATTATAAAGAAATCGCCAAAATCACTCGTGTTTCTTTGGGCACGGTTAAATCTCGCATGAGCCGCGCCCGCAGAAAATTAAGGGAGTGCCTGCAAGGCATGGGGGAACTTTTGCCCTCATCGTATCGTCTAGGGAATGAGACGTAATACAAGTGGTTAGTGGCTTCTACTAACCACTAGCAACCAACAACAATAACAAAATCATGTTTGACTTTTTGCGGAATTTAACGAAATCGGCCGAGGAGAAACGGCAAGAAGCATTGGCAGCTTACCTGGACAATGCGTTGTCTGATCGTGAACGCCGGCAGTTTGAAGTGGAACTGGCGCAAGACCCCGGTTTGCAAGCAGAACTAGAGCAACAGCGTACCCTGCAACAAATGCTGCGCCAGCTTCCGCAGCGTCGTGTACCGCGCAATTTTACGCTTGATCCGGCTAAATACGGCCGTCCCGCCAGACAGCCTCTGACGCCCTATTATCCAGCTTTACAGGCAGCGACTGTGTTGACGGCCGTGTTGTTCATCTTTGCTATTGGCATGGGTGTTATCACCAGCAGCACATCCAGATTGGCAGTGGCGCCCGCGGCCGACATTGCCATGGAACCAGCTATGACACAAGAAGTAATCGGGGTGGAGGTAACGCGGGTTGTGACCGAAATGGAAGAAGAAGCGCCAGCTGAAGAAGCAGAACCAATCGAAGAACCGGCCGAAGAAGAGATGATGGTTACGGAACCGGAGGCCGAGGGTGAAGCAGAATCCCAGGCAGCGGTTTCGGTTGATGAAGATGAAGCTGATGAAGCGGCCGATGCAGCCCCAGCCGCAGGCGCACCTCCTGAACCGCTGCCAACAGCCACACTGATTTTGCTGCCCACCCCAACGGCCGCATCCACCGCTACCCAATCCGCCCTTCCCCGCCCTTCTGCCACAGAAACGAGCGCCCGGGCAGCAAATACTTTTACGGAGAGCGAGACAACGGCCACAGCGGAAGCTACCAGTGTATCATCTGGATTGGTCGAACCAGCAGCGACGGCCGTGACTGTCACACAACCAGAGCAAGAACGAGAGGGAGTTGAACGGCCGTTACCTCCACCCCTGATCCTGGTACAAATGGGTCTGCTTTTCCTCTTCATCATCCTGTTAGCTGTCACCCTGTATACACGACGGAAAATATAGTAACCATTCAGGTGCCCGGCACTTCATTACCAAGTCTACTGGAGTAGCACACTCGTTTATAAGTGCCGGGCACCTTGGGGGAGTGAACGATTAACCCACATTTTTTGTCATTTACCCCATTGTCATTTATCATCCTGCTTAATGGATTCACGCCGACGCACATATGCACTTCTAATTGGAATCATCCTATTAACGGTACCCTGTTATTGTGCCGGGGTCATCGCGTTGGTTTTGGCTCCCGATGAAACAGCAGGGACATTGCCGCCTTCACCTACTATATTATTAAGCCCTACGCCTACCAATACAGCTACATTAGCGCCGGAACCAGGACTGCCAACGGCCGTACCTACCAGCGCCCCCACTTTTCAGGCTACCACCACCGCTACCCTGCCACCAACCCCAACCCAATTTGAAACAGCCACCACATTCCCTACCTTAACGCCAACATCTACCGCCACTGCCACCGCGACAGAAACGGCAACAGCCATCGCCACAGAAACACCCACCCAGACAGCCACGCCTACCGCAGCCATCCCGCTGACACCAACACCCACGGCGACATTTGATCCCAGTAGGCCGACGCCCACCCCCACACCAGCTTTATTGCCAACACCCACCTTCACCGCCATACCTCTGCCCACAGAGACTCCTGATCCCAATAACGGCTGATTTAAGCAAATTCCGTTATAATACAATTCTGGCCTGAAGTGTCTGGCGACTGACAAACGGATAATAATGAATATGGATATTTTCAAGCTGCTACAAACCCTAACTGAAACCCCCGGCCCTTCCGGGTATGAAACCCAAATTGCAAATGTCATCGAAGAACTCTGGCAACCCTATGTAGACACGATAACGCGAGATCGTCTGGGCAACCTTATTGCCATCAAACAAGGGCAAGGACCTGAACCACGCTGCCGCATTTTACTGGCGGCTCATATGGATGAAATTGGTCTGATGGTGCGCGAAGTTGTCTCCTACAATGGGAATGGTTTTTTACGTCTGATCAGCGCTGGCGGGGTAGATATTCGGCAGCTATATGGTCAGCTTGTGGTGGTACACGGCCGTAAAAATCTACATGGTGTCATCGGTTGCTTGCCCGATTTTATGCTGCCTGAAGAGCGACAAAAGAGATCCTTTGGCTATGATGATCTGATTGTGGATGTGGGTCTGCCGCTGACTGATGTAGAAGATTTAGTTAGCATCGGCGACTTTATCAGCTTCCGCCAACCATTATACAAATTGCTCAACGGCCGTGTTGCTGGCAAAGCTTTAGATAATCGTGCTTCGATCACGGCCGTCACCCTCTGCCTGGAACAACTGCAAAAACAAACGCATGAATGGGATGTTGTTGCCGTAGCCACCGTACAAGAAGAAACCCGGCTCCTCGGCGCCTTCACTGCCACCTATGAACAGCAGCCTGACGCCGCCATCGCCATAGATGTCACCTTTGGTAAAGGGCCAGGCGCCAACAACGACGAAACCCACGAACTCGGCGGCGGTCCAGCCTTAGACCTGGGGCCAAATGTGCATACCAGCATGTTCAATGCCCTCAAAAGAGCGGCCGAGAGAATAGAAATAACTGTCCACACTGAAACACACACCCGCAGCAGCGGTACCGACGCTTACGGCTTACAAATCGCCCGCGCCGGCATTCCCACCGCCATCGTCGCCATTCCCCTGCGCTACATGCACACCATGGTCGAATCTATCGCTACCAAAGATATCAAACGCGCCGGCCGTCTGCTGAGTGAATTTATCTCTGGGTTAGACGATAAATTTTTAGACAATCTGGCAGCGGATATGATGGAAGAGTGAAAACTGAAAACTGTTTACTGAACACTGAAAACCGGATAACCACAATGAACGAACTACTCAAAAACCTCACCGAAGCCGTCGGCGTTTCTGGCGCTGAGAAGGAAATACGGCTACTCATTCGTGACCTTATTGCCGACCACGTAGATACGTGGCAGGTAGATACGATGGGTAATCTCATCGCTGTCAAGAAAGGAACTGGCGCTATGCCCCTGCGGGTGATGGTAGACGCCCACATGGATGAAGTTGGCCTGATGGTGGCTGGCTATGACGGTGATGGAACCCTTAAATTTGAAGCGGTAGGCGGTTTTGATGATCGCACCTTGCTGGGTAAAGTGGTGCAGATTGGCCCCAAAAAACTGTCTGGCGTTATTGGCAGCCGTCCCATCCATCTTTCTACAGCGGCCCAGCGCAACAGCATCGTCAAACGAGACATGATGCGTATTGACATTGGCGCCAAAAACAAAGAGGCTGCTCAAGGCAAAGTCAAACTGGGTGATCGGGCTGCATTTGTAACCGCTTATGAGGAGTTAGGCCCCACGGCCGTGGGCAAAGCATTTGATAACCGAGCTGGCTGTGCAGCGTTGATTGAGTTGTTACAGGCACGGCCGTATCCCTTTGATCTTATTGCCAGCTTCAGCGTACAAGAAGAGGTTGGGCTGCGCGGCGCTGAAGTCGCTGCCTACAGAATAGACCCCGATTTGGCCCTGGTTCTGGAAAGTACCCCCGCCTACGATCTGCCCAATAAAGAAGATACCAGCCCGAATGTGGCTCTGGGAAATGGCCCGGCAATTTATGTGATGGACAGAGGCACAGTACAAGACCCCCGCCTCGTCAGCCATATTATGAACACAGCCGACATCCACAACATTCCTTTCCAAATTCGTAAACCGGGTGGCGGGGGGACAAATACGGCCGTTATTCAGCGCGTGCGGCGACCCATTCCCGTGGCCACCATTGCCATCCCCGGCCGTTACGCTCATACACCGACCATGATGATCAATTTAGAAGATTATGCCAACGTCATCCAGTTGGCAAAACATACTTTGCTAGCTTTAACGGCCGATATTTTAGTACGAAATTAAAATTAATTGAGGAACAGATGAACGAACTCATTAAAAAACTGGTAGAAGCTTACGGCCCATCTGGCTTTGAAGATCAGACACGGGCGCTCATCCGGCAAGAAGTGGAATCGCTGGCTGATGAACTTTCCGTAGACGCGATGGGAAATCTCATCGCCCTGAAAAAAGGGGATGGTTCTGGCCTAAAGGTAATGATTGCCGCTCATATGGATGAAATCGGCGTGATGATTACCCATATCACCAAAGATGGTTTTTGCCGGTTTACCAATATCGGCGGGATATTACCGCATACACTTTTGGGCGGCCGGGTTCAGTTTGCCGACGGCCGTATCGGCCTCATCGCCAGCGACCGCCTGACCAGCCGCAGCAAAATTCATGATCTGGATAAACATTTCATTGACGTAGGGGCCAGCAGCCGTGAAGATTGTCCGGTGAATGTGGGGGATGCGGCCGGGTTTGTACGGCCGTTTATAGCCCAGGACAAACGTCTCTCCGCCAAAAGCATGGATGATCGCATTGGCTGCGTAGTGGCTATTGAAGCGCTGAAACAACTCCAGAAGGTGACAATACCCCATGATGTTTACTTCGTCTTTAGCGTTCAAGAGGAAGTAGGCACTCGTGGCGCGGAAGCGGCCGCCAACTACCTGGACCCCGACGTGGGCATTGCCTTGGATGTAACCACGACCGGCGATGTACCCGAAGCACGGCCGATGGCTGTTAGTCTGGGCCAGGGCGCGGCTATCAAAGTCAAAGACATGGGCATGATCGCCCATCACGGCTTGGTACAGCTGATGAAGCAGCGGGCCAACGACGCCAACATCCCTTACCAACTAGAAGTCCTAATCGGCGGCTCCACCGATGCCCGCTCCATTCAAATTGCCAACGGGGGCGCGGCTGCCGGCTGCATTTCCATCCCCTGCCGTTACGTCCACACCCAAAGCGAAACCGTAGACACCGACGACATAGAACATTCCATCCAACTCCTCGTCGAAATTCTGAAAAAGCCAATTGAATTGTAGTAAAATTATAGCTTGTGCGTGATTATTATGTCATATTTTCTATGACGATGGGGCGGCGGATATATTGCTAATATTCCTAGATTTGAAGCTTGTTCCGCATTTGTCAAACCATCATTGTCGTTAACTTAAGACCTCGCAGGTTTCCAAAATGATCTACGCCCCTCTGAGGTTTTGCGTTAAAACCTGCGAGGTCTTCGCTTAAGTTAACACTTATGGTCAAACCATTATCTCTGATTCCGCTGCAGAAAATGGGGAGAAAAATAATTTTGAAGTATCCTGGAAAGCATAGATACACAAGCATACGAATACGAGATAAAACGGATAGACCATTTAGGTATTGTGGCTGGAATATGCCATGAGATATATTTAGTGAATATTATTGACCACTGACCACTCACTCCTGTCATCTATCATTAAGTCGTCTATAGAAATCACATCATTAAATCGTAACGTATAGTTGACATAACTTGCTTTTTACCTTTACAATCTCATAAATTCGTATCTTGTGTTTTGTTTACGA
>JAAEOP010001282.1 GCA_024223125.1 Chloroflexota bacterium | reverse complement strand
GTGGGCGATGAGGTCATCGGGGCGACCCTCAACAAACAAGGTCTGCTCAAAATTGAAGCAACAAAAGTGGGCAAAGAAACAGCCTTGGCCCAGATTGTGCGACTGGTTGAGGAAGCTCAGGGATCCAAGGCCCCTATTCAAGCCATGGCCGATAAAGTGGCTGCCATATTTGTGCCGGCGGTTATTGCCATTGCCGCGCTCACGTTTGTTGTCTGGTTGGCCGGCGGAGCCGGTTTTACCCCGGCCCTGGTACGCATGGTCGCGGTGCTGGTCATTGCCTGCCCCTGCGCCTTGGGCTTGGCCACGCCCACCGCCATTGTGGTTGGTATGGGTAAAGGGGCCAGTCAGGGCATTCTGTTTAAGAACAGCGCTGCCCTGGAACGCGCCCACGAGTTGCAAGCCGTTGTCTTGGACAAAACCGGGACCATTACCAAAGGCGAACCGGCGGTAACTGATATTGTCATTGGCGGTACGTGGCAAGAGGGTCGTGAAAAGTTATTGCAGTTGGCCGCAACCGTTGAGCGCGGGTCCGAACATCCGCTGGGTGAGGCTATTGTTCGAGCTGCCCGGGAACAGGGTCTATCACTAAGTGAACCGGCCGGGTTTCAGGCGATTGCCGGTCACGGCGTTGCGGCGGAAGTTGACGGCGCCCAGGTGATGCTGGGCAATCTTCGCTTAATGGAAAAAGAGAGGGTCCACCTGAACGGCTTGGGAACGGAAGTAGAACGGCTGCAAAGTGAGGCCAAAACTGCAATGTGGGTTGCGGTTGATGGGCAAGCAGCCGCGGTTATTGCCATTGCCGATACCATCAAGGACGGCTCAAAAGAAGCCATCACTAAACTCAAAGCGATGGGATTAAAGGTGGTCATGATGACCGGCGACAATCAGGCTACGGCCCAGGCTATCGCCGGCGAGGTTGGAGTTGACCGCGTACTGGCCGAGGTCTTACCCGGCGACAAATCGGCAAACGTAGCCAAACTTCAAGCGGAGGGGTTAGCGGTGGCTATGGTCGGCGATGGCATCAACGATGCCCCGGCCCTGGCTCAAGCTGATGTGGGCATCGCCATTGGCACCGGGGCAGATGTGGCTATGGAAACGGCCGGCATTACCTTGATCAGCGGCGACTTACGCGGCGTGGTTAAGGCCATCCGCCTGAGTAGAGCCACGATGCAAACCATCAAGCAGAATCTGTTTTGGGCGTTTGCCTACAACGTTATTCTTATTCCGGTAGCAGCCGGTGCGCTGGCTATCTTCCCCGGCTTACCGATCTGGCTACGCGAACTCCACCCAATTGCTGCGGCCTTTGCTATGGCCTTTAGTTCGGTGACGGTTGTGGGTAATAGTTTAAGGCTACGCCGGGCCAAAATCTAACTCATGAAAATTCGTAGTAATGGCTTCATTCATCTGTCTCAGTAGATCCAAATTTGCTCTAGCTGGACCACATTCCGCATTTTGGCTGCTGGCCGGCAAATTGGCTCTACTGAGGCTATTGTAATGCCACCAGGACCGGTAT
Organism: Chloroflexota bacterium; assembly: GCA_024223125.1. Next base: position 887 of record JAAEOP010001282.1, on the reverse strand, counting down.
TAACCCTTTTCCATTTTCCAATGAATGTAGCGCCTTCCCGATGACTGCCCCAAAAGCCTTGAAGTGATCGCTGGCCTTCATGGCATGCCCGGGTGTCGTTGAGGTAGTCAACAAATCCCCAACCTCAACTGAAGACTGGTCGGCATCGACTTTACAGTAAACTTTGCCCACCAGGGCAATAGGCAGGCGCCTACTTTGCACATTGTGCTGCTGATCTAAAACAATACCGGGCCGATACCCGCCGGCCCCGGAGATCACCCCGGCCACTTTCTTATCATAGGCGGCCGAACTTTGCCGCAACCTGCCGGCTTGATCGAGCACCATTACCGTGCCCGGTTCAACCTCCTCCGCTTCAACAATATCAAAATCTTCGGCGCAGTCTGCATTTACAAAGCGGATTTCTCCGGCTCCGCTTAGTTCAATCATCTTCTTTCCTAGTGAGTTATTCACGATTATATCTGTGGTCTGAGTCGTCCCGTTCACCGTCAAGTCATTCTCAACCGTCAGATCGTTCTTAACAGCGCCATTGTGGGTAGTGGTTGTCCCGTCGATGCTCAAATCCCCTTGAACTTGCCCCTTCACGGTCAAATCATTATCTACGGTGAGGTTATTATTAACCTGCCCATCGTGAGTGGTGGTCGTTTCAGAGACGGAGAGCGTTTTGAGCGATAGCTCTTCAGGAAATTCAATATTGCCCGCATCCGCGAGTTTCAGGGTTCCGTTCACCGTCAGGTCATTCTCAACCGTCAGATCGTTCTTAACAGTGCCATTGTGGGTAGTGGTTGTCCCTTCGATGCTCAAATCTCCTTTAACTTGCCCCTTCACGGTCAAATCATTATCTACGGTGAGGTTGTTGTTAACCTGCCCATCGTGGGTGGTGGTCGTTT
>JAAEOP010001281.1 GCA_024223125.1 Chloroflexota bacterium | reverse complement strand
CGCTACCGCCGCCAATCTGAACGAAATCCCAATAACCGGATGTATTGCTAACAGCGGCCGTGAAGGTGATGGGGTTTGTAGGCGTACCGACGGCCGTAATCTGCCCATTCACAAACAAACCGGCATACTGACTAAAAATCACATTGACACCGGCTCCAACTGTCAACGAAACGCCATCGGCGACTGAAATATCCCCAACGACGTGATAGGTGGTGATGCCGGCCGGCAGACGAACCCAATCGGCCGGCTGCGTCAATGTACCGCCGCTCCATTCGATTTCATTGCGCGTATTGCCGGTCCAATCCACATTATTCATCGCAGTGTTGACCGGTAAGCGGCCGGCCACACCATTATTGGTCAGGTTCACATTTTGCAGAGCCAGGCTGTTATTGCTGTTGTAATCGAAATATCCGTAGCCGGTATTGTTCGTCAGTGTAGAGTTGGTCAGAGTCAGATCGCCAATATACTGGGCATATATCCCATCGCCAGCATTGTTTTGGATGGTGACGTTTGTAAAGGTGTAATGGCCGCCATAGTAAAGGTACATGCCCTGTTCACCGTTGTTTTCGATGACGGCCGTGTCCAAACGAAACCCTTTTTGATCATTATAGTAATAATAGGCATTCAGCCCTTCGCCGCCGCTGTTACGAATGGTGATGTGGTCTAATGTGGGACTGCTGCGGTAAATGTGTAAGGTGGGATTGTAAGTTGGGTACCCACCCCCTTCCAGCAACGCATAACTAATCTGAGAACTATCGCTGTCCGTGAGGACGCTACCGCCGCCAATCTGAACGAAATCCCAATAACCGGATGTATTGCTAACAGCGGCCGTGAAGG
>JAAEOP010001280.1 GCA_024223125.1 Chloroflexota bacterium | reverse complement strand
GCCTCTGCGGGTATGTCGATCGGGCTGGACGTTTTGGATTGCACGATTTGGCGCCCGTGGGCATCAACGGCCAACCCGGCCCGCACCTTGATCTGAAAAGTGGAGTTGGCCGGTGTGTAAACGCTCATCCCCTCCCCGACACCGCTAATATGAAGGGTGCGGTGGTGACGGTTGCGGCGGGCGTTATGGTATTTTTGTTCGTCGACAAAATCTTGATCTTGTAAAAACTGCCCGTCATAGAAACGGATCAATTTATTCACTGTCAAAGGTAGTGTGTAATCTGCTGCCATGCAGCACCTCCAATTATTAGACCTGTTGTGTTCCCAGTAATGTGTTCCGACCCAAAATGAGCGGGTTTTGCTTTAAGTTCGCGGCCAATCCTTCCGACAGCAAGCGCATCGTAGGCACTAATATCTGCAAGCCATAAAAGGTGTGGGCCGGTTTTTCTTGCTCGATGATAGCCTGAGCAATCTGTTGAATTCGCCGGATTTCATCCGTTTCCTGGGTGTTCACCGCGATTTGTACCTGGAAGAAATAAGCGGGTGGGGCAAAACCAAGCTCTGACGGATGGTCCAGAATAGAAATGGGTACTTCTTCTCCGAGATATATTTTTAGCAAGCGGGTCATGCCGGCTTTGGTTCCCCGCAGTAAGTACAGCCCGACAATTTCGCGGATGAATTGGCGCTGGGTTGGTTTTGGCCAATCTTCGCGGAGCGTGAGGGCGACCCAACTCGCCAGCCAGGGTAAAAATTCATCCGGGGTTTGTCTTGGATCTTCACCGGATGGTACGGGCTTCAAATAAGTGTGGCTGTGGGCGATGACGGTTTCCAGCGCCTCCCAGCCATCGTCCGCGCCCGACTGGCTGAGTATCTTTTCAAAAGCCAGCAAAAAGCCATCTAAAAATGAGCTTTCCTGAAAGATGGGCGGAAGATAATGAATATAACTGCTCTGTGGTTCTGTCATGATTGTTCTGTCCCGATTGTTATTTCATTCCCGTAAACATCGATTACCACCAAGCCGGATAGATCAATTTGCACCAGTTGGTGGGGCTGTAAATCGACACTCACAGGGCTTGGCGGTTGCCCTTGCTCATTCACCAGCGCCGCCTCAACGTAATCAACCACGGGCAGCCGGCTCAAAATGGCGTATATTTCGGACGCATATATGCCCCGGCCAAACGGCCAACCAGTTCCATCGGGACCACCGGCGTGGGGATCAAAGTAAGGCGCCAGCCCTTTCTCTGGACCGTCAATGGCATCTATGGCATCGGCCAGTAACACATCTTCACGAATATAAATACGGGCCTGAACCTGGATGGTAATGTAGTGGGGTTTAACAACGTGGTGCATGACTGTGAGCAGGCGGCGTTGGTCCAGAAAGGTCCAGAGGGCAGCGAGTAAATCGCTGCTTGGGGCGAGGCTATTTTGGGGTAAGATGACCAGGCTGATGTGAGCGGGAGCTTCGGCTGTGGGATCTTGGCCTTCTTCTAAATTGCGCTGCGGTAAAGAGCAGATGCGTGCGATCTTGTTCTGCTCTCCCAGGTTTGCGGCCACTTCTGTTTGCGGCCATTTATGGAACAGCAGGTGTTCAAAGTCATGACTTGTAACCGCGCGGTACCGTTCCCGCAAAGCGAGGATGGTTTGGCGCACGGCTGAATCCACATCACCACCGGACGCTGACGGCCAGTCCGGGCCATTCAACATTGCCAGAAACGCCGCGGTATGATTTTCGGTGATTTCATTGACCTGAAACAGGGTCATTTCTGTGAGCCAGGCCAGCATTTCCATGAGGGCAATCCCCGGGTCACTGGGGTTGTGGTCGCTCCACATTGGATAAAGCATCGGAATCATGGCCCGTGCTTCGGCAACTAAATCACTGTATGATCGATCATCTAAATTTGGTAATGGTATCGGCATAATGAGCCTTACGGGTAATGGGCAACAATTATTCTAATGACCATCGAAAATAACTGTTATTTCATGCTTCCCTGAGTAAATGAGGAACTGTTCTGGAACCAACTGGTTGGCGGCGGGGGTCTCGATGACGGATAAGCTTTGTACGTAGTCAACGCCGGAGACGCCTTCGATGAGCGTATAGAGGTCGGAGCGATACGGCCGCCTGCCGAATTTCCAACCTTTGCTTTCAAACCCGCCGGTTAGTGGGTGCAAGAATTTTTCTAAGGCCGCACCAACCTGTTCGCCAACAAAGTCAGCCGCCTGGAGGGATGTGGGCACGACCTCCACTGTTACGGTGACTTCCATCCAATCCGGGCCGGAAATCCAGAAATTGGCTGTGGCGCCCATTCGAGAAACCACATAATTACGCACTTGATCCAGCAGTTCCGGGCCTGGAGCCGGACGGGCTTCATCGTCTCGGGGGACGATGATCAGGCCCATTCTGCCTGCCGCAGCCACATCCAGGTGCTGTGTCATATCCGGGATTGGCTCTCCAGGCTTCAAGGGGGGCAGCCAGAGATCGAGGGGG
>JAAEOP010001279.1 GCA_024223125.1 Chloroflexota bacterium | reverse complement strand
GCCCACTGCATCATATTCACTGCGGCTGCAGATGTTTTCTTCATTGTCATTGTCCGGCGCGAAAACACAATCTTGAGCCGGATCGGTCAGCGTTGCCGGATTCCAGTTGGCCACCGTGTATTCGGTACGCCCCAGCATATCATAGTAAGTGCGGGTCATTTGCCCCAGCGTGTCGGTGATAATATTTGTATTGCCGGCCTCATCGTAGCCAAACATCATGCAGACATTATTATCCCGTTCCGGGGGCAGCCCCAGGCAGGACGCCAACATTGTCTGCCCGTCCCAATTGAGAATCATCCCCTCTATATGGTTCAGGGAGTCATAGAAAGAACGGGTCATATTGCCCACCGTATCGGTCATGATGATATTATTCCCCACCCCGTCGTAGGCAAAGAGGGTGCAAATATCCTCATCCCGATTGGCCGCTAAGGTGAGACAATTAGGTAAATCGGCAGCGCTGGCAATTGCTCCCGTCCAATTCTTGACGATACCGGCCACCTGCCCTTTATCATCATAAAAGGTGCGTTCGATCCGGCCGATATTGTCTGTTGTTGCTTCCACCCGGCCCAGACCATCATAAGCTGTCAGGTTGCAAATATTGTATTGGGGCTGCGGCTGATTGAAGTCGCACAACGGCAGCG
>JAAEOP010001278.1 GCA_024223125.1 Chloroflexota bacterium | reverse complement strand
GCGCAAGGGGCGGCCGTTGGGCAAGGCAACCGCTGGCGCCACCAGATTGCCGTGGCTCCTTTTGGTCCTAATGGGGAGATGGAACTGGCGGCTGTACTGACGCCGCACATCGGCGGCACGGTTGAGTTTTATCAGTGGGATGGGGCGCAGTTGCCAGTTGTAGCTCAGATTCCCGGTTACACCTCCCACGTCATCGAAACCAATAATCTGGATATGGCGCTAGCAGGTGATTTTAATGGGGACGGCCGTGTAGAACTCCTTCTCCCCAGCCAAAACCACAGCCAACTAGGCGGCATCCAACGTACCGCAGATGGTGCGGAAGCCAGCTACCATTTGGATGTGAATGGGGAGGTTATTACCAATCTAGCTGGAGTGACGATGAGTGGGGGGGAAACGGCCGTGGGTCTCGGCCGCAGCGACAACACCCTCCGCATCTGGCAACCCTGACGCCCCGTTTGCATAACCATTTGCTATCTTGACACTCCTCCCTTAATATTACAATAGTCAATGATGACGATCGGCCAGACAAAATCAAAAGCTATTCAATTAGAACACCCAGTTACGACAATAAATGTTGTAAGCTGCGGCCGTTAGAACTGTAGGCGGTAGCCCCGATAATAGGAGTATATATTGTTTAGAAGCGCTCCAATCATGGCTAAAATCTGTAGCCCAAACATCCTTGTTCGGATGCTGGGCAGTCGGGAATCGAACAGAGATGTTCAATCTGATAAACCAGAATCAAAAGCAAAAGTGACTGATTATAAGTTATTGATTATTAGGAGGAACCTAACTGTGAAACGAATAATAACAACCCTAATTTGTTTGTTTCTGACCGCGATGATATTAGTTGCCTGTGCAGATGACACACCACCTACAGAAACAGCTCCCCCCGATACCTCATCAGAATCAGATGAAGCGACAGAATCAACAGAGACAGAAGCATCAGAAACCGGAATCACTGAGGTTGTCAGCGCCAGCACCGGGGGCGGTGCAGCCGCTCGTGCCGTAGACCTGGTTGGCGCCTGGGTAGATGCTGGGTCGCCAGAATCAGAGCCGTTTGATTACACCGGCATAGATGGCAACAGTTACCAGGCCACCTTTGATGTGGATATTTTGCCGCTGTTCACTAACAATGGCGTCTGGTTTGAAAACTCTCCCGCCTGCTTAGGTTGCCATTTCGGCAGCATAGAAGAATCGGCGCACGAGATGGATCTGGGCAGTCATGAAGGAATATTAGCTGGAGCCGATGTGCTGGAAGACCCGCCCGGCGTTTCCATTGTGGGTGAAAGCGAACCGGGGGCGGGCGACTTTAATTGGGGTGAGTCGGAACTGCGGGCACGGCTGCGCGACAATCGTATGCCCCCCGGCTTCCCCTTTGATCGCACCGAAGAAAATCGAGACGGCCCCACACTGGAAATCAATGGAGTTGAGGTACGAGCCGTAGACCTGCTTGGGGTCTGGGTAGATGCCAGCGTACCCGAAACAGAGCCATTTGGCGACTATGAAGCAACCTTCAATGAAAATATTTTACCCTTGTTCACCGAATCGGATGCCTGGTTTGATGACTCTCCCGCCTGTGCAAGCTGCCATACTGGTAATACAGAAGCTTCTTCCCATGAGATGGATTTAACCAGTTACGCCGGTATTTTGGCCGGAGCCGATGTGCTGGAAGATCCGCCCGGCGTTTCCCTCTTAGGTGAAAGTGAGCCAGGGGCCGGTGATTATAATTGGGGAGAATCAGAACTGCGGGCGCGGCTGCGTGACAACCGGATGCCGCCCGGTTTCCCCTTTGACATCACCGAGGCTAACCGGGATGGCCCATTGATGCTGCATGGCGAACCTGTAACTGGTGTTGTGGCCGACCAGACACCCTTTGGGTCGGGGGATTGTGAAGTACGGGCCGTAAACCTGATTGGGGCCTGGGTAGATGCCGGCGCGCCTGATGGCGAATTTGCCTTTACAGCAGAGGATGATTCTGCTTGTACAGGGGAGTTTGAGGCGGATGTTTTACCCTTGTTCACTGAATCGGGAGCCTGGTTTGAGAATTCTCTGGCTTGCACAGACTGCCACAACGCCAACTCCGAAGCGTCGGCGCATGAGATGGACTTGAGCAACCACGCCGCTATTCTAGCCGGGGCCGATGTGCTGGAAGACCCACCGGGAGAATCTATTCTGGGTGAGAGTGAGCCGGGAGTCGGTGACTTTAACTGGGGTGAATCAGAACTGCGGGCACGGTTGCGGGACAACCGGATGCCGCCAGACACCCATTTTGACCTGACGGAAGAGAACCGGGATGGCCCTGTGCTACTCATTAACGGCGCAGAAGTGCGGGCTGTAGATTTGTTGGCTGATTGGGTGGCTGCCGGCGTACCCGAAACGGAGTCGTTTGGCAACTATGAAGCCACTTTCGGGGACAATGTGCTGCCGCTCTTTACGGTGGGTAATGCCTGGTTTGGCGGCTCGTCAGCTTGTGCCAGCTGCCATTCGGGAACGACAGAGGCGTCGGCGCATGAGATGGACTTGACCAGTTATGCCGGTATTATAGCCGGTGCCGATGTGCTGGAAGACCCGCCCGGCGTTTCTCTGCTGGGTGAAAGTACGCCCGGCTCGGGAGACTTTGATTGGGACGGGTCAGAAATGCGGGCGCGACTGCGGGATAACCGGATGCCGCCTGGGTTTCCTTTTGATATTTCGGAGGCAAACCGCGACGGCCGTCTTGTTTTGGCCGGTACGAAGAATTAGAAACTGTTATTTATTCACTGCCATAAGCGTATACATTTCCCTCAGCGTCGCCAATGAAGAGTCGGCCGTAACCCACAGCCAGCCCCACCCGTGATGTGATCCCCGTTGGATATTGCCATAACAGTTCTCCCGACTGGGCATCCAAGGCCATAATGTCCCCATGTTGGGTAAGAAAATATAGTTTGCCCTCAACATAGGTAGGCGCGCCGAGAAGGTAGTTGAACGTGCCTTTGGGGATGTTGTGCTGCCATTCAACATCGCCGCTGCCGATGTTTAGCGCATGAACCTGGGTGTTAGCGGAACCAAAGTAAACGGTATCGTTGATGCCGGTGAGGGAGGGAATCCAGTTAGCGGTGTCTTTCTTCCACACCTGTTGGCCGGTGGCGGCGTCAATGCCAGTAATAAAGTCCCGATAGCCGACGAAAGTAACGGCCGTATTTGTAGCATACACACCCTTGGGAAAGCCATCTTCGGCTTCATACGTCCATTTAACGTTTCGGCCGTCTGGGGAAAGGGCATAAAGGCGCGTGTGTCCCCCTTCCTTCACCGGTTCAGGATCATAAAACAGACCAGCCACATACAAATTGTCTTCATACCGGAATGGCGTTTGTAAAATATAATTGTCGCTTTCAAAGACCCATTCCACAGAGCCATCCTGCCGGTTAAGGATAAATAATTTTGCTTTACTTTCTGGCTCAGGCGTTAAACCGGGGCCGACGAAGGTGGTGGGTACGTAGAGTAAGTCGCCAGCAACCAGCGAGGGGTGTTGGCTGTTGATGCCCAGGTCTGCCTGCCAACGCACGTCGCCGCCGTTCGCATCCAGAGCCACCAACTGGCCCCCTTCAATGCCCACAAAAACTTGCTCGCCATCGCTGGCGTAAGCACGGTCCCAGATGCGGCCGGGGGGATCGTACTGCCAGTTGATGTCCCCGGTAGCGGCATCTAAGGCCAGCAGCGGCCCTTGTTCGGGCACGACGATGATCTGGTTGCCGAGTGGGAGTGGGGGATGATTAAACGGCCGTCCGGCGCTGATAGACCATTCTTGAAACATGGTTTCTGGGTCTGGCGGATAAACGGCCGAAGAGGCATCGTTATTACAGGCGGTGAGGGTCAGAAATAAAATGATGATAACAAGAGTGTTTTGGGAAAGTCGCATGAAGGCTCCTTTTATTTGAGTGTGTTGTTCTTAATTACAGGACGTTCGCTTAAATTTTTAAGCAAATCTCAAATTGCATGATTGCCTATAACTTTAGTTCCCGCTAAATTTTGATGGAAGTAGAAAGCTCGAAGCATGAGCTTCACTCACTAAATGTATAAGGTTGTGGTCATCAGGACATTTCTAGCCCAAGTTAGGTGGAAACTAAGGCTTTTTGTCGTCGATGAGCCTC
>JAAEOP010001277.1 GCA_024223125.1 Chloroflexota bacterium | reverse complement strand
TTGCAGGATTTTTGAAAAAATAAAAATGTCCTTGAACAATATATTGGAAGAGTAGGAAGATTTTGAGCAATTATCGTTAATTTGTACACAATGCCTCCTGCCATCTTTATGACCTTGCAGGTTTCCAAAATGATCTACGCCCCTCTGAGGTTTTGCGTTAAAACCTGCGAGGTCTTCGCTTAAGTTAACACTTATGATACTAGACCTTATCGGAAACAACTTTTTTGACAGGATTAACAAGATTAACAGGATGAAATAATCCCGTAAATCCTGTCTGATTTCTTATTTCCGATAAGGTTGAATATCTAGCGCTTTATGCACATTATTTGAGGGTTATTTTGTGGGACGGATTGGTAATTTGCCAGCGATTTGCCAAACCACCCCACACATCAATATAGGAGATTTTAAATGAAAACGTGGCCGAAAAGTATATTCATTATTATCCTAGCTATCTTATTCGCCGCCTGTTCTGCTCAGGAACCAGAAATCGTAGAAGTCACCCGTATCATAGAGGTAGAAGCCGAACCGGTAGAAGTTACTCGCATTGTAGAGGTGGAAGCCGCAGTACCAGTAGAAGTCACCCGTATTGTAGAAGTAGAAGCTGAACCAGTGGAGGTGGAAGTAGAAGTAGAGGTCACCCGCATCGTGGAGATGCCGGCCGAATTAATCATTGCCCCCGAAACGGCCGTCACTACCCTCCCCTTAGCTGCCCCCCTTGATGACCGCAACGCCGAAATTTCCGGCATGGCCTGGTATGATGATTACCTCATCATCCTGCCCCAATATCCCAACTTCAATGTTGAAGATAGCGATGGCTTTATCTACGCCATCCATGCAGACGACATCAACGCTTACCTCTTTGACGATAGCAACGGCCCTCTGGAAGCTACACCTATCCCCTTTAGCGCCCCAGGCTTACAAGACAGCATCGAAGGTTTTGAAGGCTACGAAGCTATCGCCTTCATTGATGATCAGGCTTACCTCACTATCGAAGTTGAAACCGATGACGGTATGTTCGGTTATCTTGTCAGCGGCGCGATGGACCCTGAGTTGGGCGAACTAGCCATTGACACCGACGCCATGACCCGCATTGACGCTCAGGCCGACGTGGGTAATATGTCTGAAGAGACCCTTTTTGTTGCCGGCGATTCGCTCGTCACATTATATGAAGCCAATGGCGCCGGCGTTACTACTGCCCCGATAGGTCATGTTTTTGACACGAGTCTGGCTAAAACAGGGACCGTCCCCCTGGTAAATATTGAGTATCGTCTTACCGACGCCACTGAACTGGACAGCAACGGTCGTTTCTGGACCATTAACTACTTTTTCCCTGGCGACTCGGATTTAGCCACCGACAGCGATCCTATTGTAGACACATGGGGCGAAGGAGCTACCCACCTGGGCAATGATGGCGTTGAACGTCTCATCGAACTGCAATATAGCGCCGATGGCATCAGCCTGGTAAACGCGCCGCCCACCCAAATATATCTCTTGCCCGATGGACTGCGTAACTGGGAAGGTCTCGTCCGTTTGGACAATCGCGGATTGCTCATCGCTACCGATAAATGGCCCCGCACCACGCTGGGTTTCGTTCCCTTCTCTGCCCGCGCCGGCACCGATGGCAGCGCCCCTGATGAAACGGCTCTTAATATCATTCCTCTTGAAGGTGATACGGCCGACCGCAATGTTGAATTTTCTGGCATGGCCTGGTATGGCGATCACCTCATCATGCTGCCCCAATATCCAAACTTCAACGTTGAGGAGGGTGACGGCTTCATCTATGCCATCCCCAAGGAGCAACTAGAAGCCTATATCAGTGGCGATGGCAGCGATCCCCTTACACCCACACCCATCCCTTTTAGCGCTGATGGTCTGCAAGACAGCATTGACGGTTTTGAAGGTTACGAGGCCATTGACTTCATCGGCGACGACGCCTACATTACTATTGAAGTTGAAAATGACGATGAGGTTTTTGCTTACGTGGTTAAGGGTACGATAGCTTCTGACCTGAGTGAATTGACGGTAGATACCTCAACCATGACCAGAGTAGATTCACCCACCGGTATCAGCAACTTCTCTGAAGAAACACTTATCGTCACTGGCGACAACAGCTTTATTACCCTTTACGAGGCCAATGGCGCGGGTGTCAACGAAGCACCAATGGCGCATACTTTCGATGCCAATCTAGCTGAAACGGGAGCCATCCCTTTCCCCAACATTGAGTACCGCGTTACTGATGCCACAGCCCTTGACGCAGACGGCCGTTTCTGGGCCATCAACTACATGTTCCCCGGCGACCGCGACATTCTTACTGACAGCGATCCTTTGGCTGATGTATATGGTGAAGGCCCTACCCACGTCGGTAGCGATGGCGTCGAGCGTCTGGTGCAGTTCCAATACAGCGCCGACGGCGTTACTCTGACTGATGCACCCCCTATCCAACTGGAACTCTTGTCTGGCGGCTTACGTAACCTGGAAGGCATCGTCCGCTTGGACGATATAGGTTTCCTCGTCGTCACCGATAAATGGCCTCAAACCATCTTTGGTTTTGTGCCGCTGCCAGAAGGCGGCGAATAAGTTTGCATTGGAGTCGGGCTTTAGCCGAGTTTTGTCTCGATCGGCTAATGCCCTCGACTTCATGTAGGTATTGTAGCGTGAAAGGGTAGGGTATGACCGTTACCTTTTTACCTTCTCAAGTATATCTGACGGTAGAGGGCGAGCCATTCTTCTAGGGTGAGGGTTTGGGCGCGCCGACGGCCGTCAATGCCCACATCTTCCAACACGGCCGCCACTTCATCTTTCCCCAACCCTAACTGGCGTAGATTGTTTTTGAGTTGTTTACGTTTCTGGCTGAATCCGGCTTTGACGACCTGGAAAAACGGTTTTTCTTGGGCCAAGGTTAACGGCCGTTCACTTTCCCCATACAAATCCAACCGTATCACGGCCGAATCTACAGTAGGACGGGGCCAGAAAGCGCCTGCTTTGAGTGTCGTAATCATTTGCGGACGGCCGTAAACCTGGGCGCTAACCGTCAGTAAAGACATGTTGGGGGGCACTGCCGTCAATCGTGCCGCCACCTCTTTTTGTACCGTCACCACCATTAATGTTGGTTTGTGTGCCGCTTGCAGCAGATGGCGCAAAATTGCTCCGGTGATGTAGTAGGGTACATTGGCGACGACTTTGTACGGCCGGGTAAACAACCGGGTCATCTCTTGCGCCAAAATATCCCCATGAATAATTTCGATATTTCTGAACCCGGCACACGTCGTTTGCAAAATGGGGAGGAAGCGGTCGTCTAGTTCAACGGCCGTTACCTGCTGTGCTTTTCGGACTAATTGTATAGTTAGCGACCCCAGTCCCGGCCCAATTTCCAACACCACGTCTTCAGGCTGTAAATCGGCCGCTGCTACAATCCGGGCCAACACATTTTCATCAAACAAAAAGTTTTGTCCCAGATTTTTCTTCGGTTGCAGATTGTATTGCTGGAGGATGTGTTTGGGGTGCATTATGGTAAAGTGTCCGGTATCAAAAAATTAATATCTTCCGATGCGGGCACGGGGGTCAGATAGTACACATCTATGTAACCAGACCAGCCTTGTAGTTCGTCGTCAGCATAAGCCAGATCAATCCAACGGCCGCGTACACCGCCACCCGTATCCCCCGCAATCGCTTTGCCGTAACCGGGCACATACACCCACGATTTCCAGGGGACGACATTGCGATCAATGGCTACTACCCCTTGCTGTGCCGGTAAGCCGCTGGCAGTAATGCCATAACCCGGATGATCGGGCGGTTTGCCAGAACTGGATGGTGTATAAGCTGTAACCCGCATCTTCACCACCCGCCAATATTCCAAAACACCTTCGGGTGTACTGAGTGTCCGCACTACAATTTTTGTGCCGTAGCCGATGATTTCATTGACCGGTTCTCGAGCTACCCATTCCCCATCTACTGTTTCGCTGACGGGTAGACCATTTTCATAACGAATGCGGATGCGCTGCCGTTTAATACCTGGAACGCCGCTGCCTACTACAGCTTTTGTGTCAATCTCTAGCTGATCGTTGGCCTGGTAGATGGTTTGGTAGGTGATAGGTTCATCTTCCAGCCGAAAATCTTCGGTGACGCGGATGACCTGGATGATGCTGTCGGCTTGAAGGGGGGCGTCGGGGCCAGACAGTATGTAATCATACCCCACAAGGCCGATGCCGTTTTCGGCCAACACGTCTAGGGCGTTGGTGTGAGCGGTGCGGCTGCTGATGGTACGGCCGTCTACCTGAATTGTGACTGGAAATGAACGCTGCACTTGAATGACCATATTCGGTTCCAGCCAGGTTCCCAAAGATGGTTCTGTTTTATCGACCGCATAAATAATAATGCCCATTTCTTGCAGAACATCGCCCACAGTTTGGGCGGCCGTGTGTATTGTTTGTTTCTGGCTGCCATCTTTAATGGTGACGGTCACAAATTGGCCGATTTCTAGCACAATGGGCAGTGGCCATGCGCCAATCTTATTAAAAGGTACTTTACGGCCGTCGGCAAAAATTTGCTCGGTGCGTTGTGGCAGCGCCCCGATTTCATCTAAAAAGGCGGCAATGGTGCGCTGTTGGGTGAAGTAGGTTTGGGTTCCGGCATCGGTACGGAGGGTGATGGGTTGGGCGCGATGGATGGTAACGGCCGTGTCCGCATCGGCTGCCGATTCCAGATCAGGCACAACAACATCTTCCGGTCTTAGTTCCAACCCGGCTGCGGCGACGACATCGCCAACCGTTTTATAAGTTCCATAAACAACCTGGGGAGTCTCATTCCCATCATAAACGGTGTACCCTTCTTGGGCCAATAAGTACCCGGCCGCAAGCAGGCTGCTTAATCCCACCAGGATTAGCATAAAAAATAGGATACGGGTCTTTGGGGATTGGGGCATAAGAACAAAAAAAGAGATTGGTCATTGGAGATAATTAAACATCTGATTTCTCGAAGAAATCGGATGTTTGACGCTTGCTAATCTCACAATCTCCAATCTCGTGATATACACATGGAACCGGTGACCACCAGGTAATCCTGGGCACCCGAAAGACTCATCTTAGTGCTGCTTCCTTCCGGACCTGACACGGTTCGATGGCTTTCGCCGCCAGGGACCCAATGATCACCGGTCTCATGTATATATCTGTTAATGAAGTGGGGATGATAACAGCAGAAAATGCTGCCGGCAAGTCATTTAATTCCACATCCCCAAGACTTCTGGGCCGCGATCCAGTTCCCAGGGATAAATGATGTAGGCGTCTGTAACGGCCGCGTAATAAGTAGGCGTAAGACCAGGGTATAACGAGGAAGCTGGTTTGTAATGTAGGACGCAGGTATCGGGTTCGCCGCCGGCCGCATCAATGCGATTAGCAACCGTTACCATGTTGCGCCCTTTTGTCCACACATCATCTACAACTAAAACACGCCGTCCATCCAATACATTCTCATCGGGGAATTGAATGAATTCGGGGATAGCATATTTTTCCTGACCTGGCGCTTGTAAGCCAGGGAAGTCGGCCGGAAACCGCACGGAAGCGGTGAGTATATAAGTGATATTAAGCGCTTCGGCCAACATGCCGCCGGGCACAATGCCGCCACGGGTGACAATAACCATAGAGTCATAACGGCCATGAATTTGGGGCGCTAAATAATCAATTAACTTATCTACGTCGGACCACGTTAACACTTCGCGACGCATGAAATTCTCCTTCTTAACAAGAATGAAGGCATACCCGGTTAACGGTGTATGCCCGTCGCGCAATCCTACCCGTTTGCAGCTTGACTGTCAACTTTGACGACGTTTTTTCTATTGAATGAACTGAGTGATATAGTAGTGTGCTTATATGAATAAAAGCCACCGTTATACCTTACCTTTTACGGCCGTCAACGCCGCAGATTTGCCCATTGTAGGCGGTAAAGGAGCTAACCTGGGGGAAATGACCCAGGCCGGTTTTCCCATCCCCGCCGGGTTCTGTATCACGACGGCCGCCTTTCACCAATTCCTGACTCATTACCCAGAGATGGAGCTGCTTTATGCCAGTTTAGACAGTTTGGACATGGCCGATTTAACGGCCGTACAGCAAGTAGGTCAGACGGTGCGACAGGCGTTAACGGCCGTGCCCATCCCCACAGATGTACAGCAAGCCATCGTCACCGCCTGGGAAGAAGCAGGTGGTGAACATAGCTATGCCGTGCGTTCTAGCGCCACGGCCGAAGATTTGCCCGATGCTTCTTTTGCCGGTCAGCAAGACACTTTTTTGAATGTGTGTGGCGCAGATGATTTGCTAGACAGCATACGCCACTGCTGGGTATCGTTGTTTACCGACCGGGCGATTTTGTACCGAATGCAGAACCAGTTTTCCCATCGTGATGTGGCTCTGTCAGTAGTGGTGCAGCGAATGGTGCAGCCCGATGTGTCCGGTATTTTGTTTACGGCCGACCCCATAACCGGCCAGCGCCACATCACTTCTATTGATGCCAGTTATGGTTTGGGGGAAACGTTGGTAGCCGGTCTGGTAAACCCCGACTTATATAAGATAGACAAACGAAACGACCGCATTATAAGTCAGCACATCGGGGAAAAGCAGATAGCAATACGGCCGTTACCCAGCGGCGGTACAACCCAGGAAGAAACACCTCTGGCACAGCAAGCGCAATCTGCCCTGACCTCTGCTCAAATTAAAGAACTATCTCAATTAGGCAGCCGCATTGAAGACCATTACGGTCGTCCACAAGATATTGAATGGTGTTTGGAAAGCGGCCGTTTCTTCATTGTACAATCTCGCCCTATTACCAGTCTCTACCCCGTGCCCCAGCCGATGCCCGTTGATGGCTCTTGGCGGCTTTATTTTAGTTTTAGTCATGCTCAGGTAATGACCGACCCGATGCCACCATTAGCCCTGTCGATTTGGCGTACTGTTTTCCCTTTTGGTCAGCCGGAAGAATTGGACAATTTGAATCCGTATTTGGGGTCGGCCGGCGGCCGTTTGTACATCGACCTGACTCCCGCTCTGCACTCGCCGCTGCCCCGTCGCATCTTACCCCGTATTCTGACAGTGGCCGATCCGCTCAGCGCTCAAACGATTCAACAGTTGATGAAGCAGGACTCTTTTTGGCAGCGCCCGCCCCAGATACGCACTCGCACACGGGATGTGGCTCACTGGACGCTACCTCTGTTTACCGACGCTATTGCCAATTTGTGGTGGCGCAAACCAGAAGGTGTCACTGACTGGGTGTTGGCGGATATTGATCGCTGTATCGGTGAGTCGCAGGCGCTGTTAATGGCCGTACCCCCCGGTGCAGCCCGTCTGCGAATTGCCCAACAAATGCTGGTCGATGTATTCATTCAGGAAGCGATAAAAATCCCTCCATACCTGGCCGCCGGTATCATAGCCCAACAATTGTTATCCCGTATTGCCCGGAAAACGGACAGCGCTCAAGATGTAACGGCCGTGCTGCGCGGGCTGTCTGGCAATGTGACCACAGAAATGGATATGGCGGTGGGTGATCTGGCAGATGCAGCACGGCCGTCGTCCACTTTGACAGCCCATCTAAAAACCCAGGCCACACTCCCCGGTGAGGATATTTTGCCTATAGATGCGCCATTCCGGCTTGTCTTTCAGAAGTTTTTAGCCCAGTATGGAATGCGCGGCCCTTCGGAAATTGACATCAGTCGGCCTCGTTGGCAGGATGACCCCAGTTCGCTGCTGCGGATGGTGGTCGGGAATTTGGGGCAGGCGGAACCGGGTTTACACCGGCAGTATCATCAGCAGTTACAGGAGGCGGGGGAAGCGGCCGGGGAACGATTAGCGGCCGTAGCCCATCATGGTCTAGCTGGACCGCTTAGAGCTAAAGTTGTGCGGCGGTTGGTGCGTGTGGCCCGAAATCTGTTGCCGGTGCGGGAACATCCCAAATTTTTGTTGGTGCGCCTGTTTGGGTTGGTTCGCACGGCCGTATTGGAAGCCGGCAACATCTTACATGGTCAAAACCGGCTGGATGAAGTGAGCGATGTCTGGTATCTGGAATTGCCGGAATTGGTAGCTGCGTTTGCAGATGTGGATGTGGATTTACGGGCGCGCATCTGCCAGAGACGCGCTGACCTGATCCGCTACCAAAAAATGACCCCGCCCCGCCTGATTACCAGCGATGGGGAAATTCCGGTTATCAAACTGCTGCCAGGAGATATACCTGAAGGAGCGTTGGCGGGCAGCCCCGTTTCGGCCGGCGTAGTTGAGGGGATCGCTCGTGTGATACATGATCCCACCCAAGAAATATTGCAGCCAGGCGAAATTTTGGTAGCCCCCTTTACTGATCCTGGTTGGACGCCGCTCTTTATTAACGCGGCCGGATTGGTGATGGAAGTGGGTGGCCTGATGACGCATGGCTCAGTGGTGGCGCGAGAGTATGGCATTCCGGCCGTTGTGGCTTTGCCTGAAGCCACAACGCGCATTCAAACAGGCCAACGGCTGCGTGTAAATGGGGATGCTGGTTACGTGGAAATTATGGGTGAATGATTACGAAATGAGAGGGGACAGAGTAGATGTCTAATGAATCGTTTGCATAATGGCTGCAATGGGTGCGAGATTAGTTAGCCGGTCAGTAAAAGGATCATGCCGGAGAAGGGGGGACGATAGGGCATATCCCACACATTGAGCATCAGATAGTCGGCGATAGCCCACAGGCCAAAACAGCCGATGGAAAAGAAGATGATAGCGATGGCGATGGCTAACAGGAGGCAGGTTTGGCCGTAGCCAAAGCTGCTGCTGGGCCGGGTGACGACGGTGCGTTGTGGTGACGAGGGGTGGGGAGATTCGGTAGAGAGACGGCCGTGGCCGGCACAGCCAAAGGCGGCACATTGATGCCCATTGGCGACCCAACAATGAGCATGGTGGCAGCTGCCATCTTCCGGGCAAATGACCACCTCCTCACCAGGTGCAAACGGGTCTTTACAAAGGGCACACTCTTCCCCCAAAAAAGGAGATTGTTTATCAATGATTGCGGGGGTTAGCATAGGGGTGAGGTGATGGGATGATAAGGTCACTTGCAAACTTGCCACTTGCAGACTTACAACTTGTTACTCATCACCCAATCTTAATTTGATCCAACAACCACTGCCACAAACGTTGCAGCAGACCAGGCTGTCGCATTTGTTCTACCCGGCGGCGTTGTTCATGTTTGAGTTGTCTGGTCGTGCGGCTGGGGACACGGCCGTTGACGCCTGACTGCGGCAAATCTCGATAATCTACTCGTAAAACCGGCCGCATTTGGGTTCCATACAAACGGTATTCAGTATGATCGCAGCCCAGCACGGCACATTTTCCGGCGCCCAGTTCCCAGCAGGTTTTGTGATACAGCGTACCACATTGACGGCACACAACCGGCTGTAAATCGGCTTCGGTTACATTGTTTTCTACCGGATTGGCGCAAATAGGACAATGCAAACTAAGCTGATTCGCTTCTTTAATATCATCATTGCTGATGGAAATGGGTGGTAATTCTTGTTCGGTCATCGTTATTAAAAGAGTATTGAAGATTGGTTATTAGAGATTGAGGCCATTATACACGAATTTGCAATCTCCAATTGCCTGATCTCTAATCTCCCTCATCTACCAGGAACCTGACGCCCAGGTAGGCCAGGGAAATTCATACGGCCGTACTTCGCTCTTATGCCGGTTCCAACTAAAAAAGCCACTGTTGCGGACGCGGGGGTCTAACACCATAGCTACATGCCAGATTTGGGTAAAAAAGTTCTGATGAATAAATAAATCCATCCCCGATAGAAAAATGCCAAAGCCGGGATGGGTATGATACCAGCCCACCATTACGGCCGTGTCGTCAGGATACCGTTCGCGCAGCACATCATTCATATAGCGCCAGCTTTCGGGTGTGTAGGTGACGCTGGCCCCATGCATAACTGTATGTTTGGCAATGATGGTATCGTGAATGTGGACGATGTAACGGCCGTCGGGTTGTTTTTCAGGCGGCGGGCCAACCAGTACTCCGGCCACTTCCCGATTCATGCTGGTCAGGGCGTGTGCCTGAGCTGCCCGTAAAGCCGGTTCCTCGATCATAATATCTACGGCGGCCCAGGTGGGGTCCCCGATGGGACGACGTTTGCCAGCAATACGTACCCGCGCCCGGCTGGGAGCAATGATGGGGGTGTCTGGGTCTGGCGCTTTATCCAGTTCAATCTCTTCATGCACCAGTTCTGATTCGGCAACAATGATATCTGGCTCTTCATCTGGTTCCGGTTCTGGTATATTTTCTATTTCTGCTGATTTAGTTTCTTCGACTGTTTCAGCGGCTGGTGTGGGTTCTGGTTCTGCGGCGGCCGTATCTGGCTCTTCTGTTTCGTCGGTAACGGCCTCTGCTTCTGGCTGGTCAAGCGTAACCACCACTGTTTTTAGCCAGGCGCCATCTGGTTTGACGAGGTCGCCGGTTGTCGCATTTTGGATCGTTAGTTCCATCTCTACCTGGTCGTTTTGAGCCAGTTCTAACAATTTGATTTCTTGATATGTTTCCCAGACATCCGCTTCGAGTTCGTCGGCAAAAGCTTGCAGATCTGCCAGGGTACATTCTTGTAATTGTTTGTAACGGCCGTTGGCCGAAATCATATCTTGCGGCAGCAGCGTCACATTGGCGCTAAATTGATCATCAGACCCAGGCATGGTTAAACTGATAATAGCCACAAATGTTGGCGTCGTTTGTGTACTCATGAAAGAACCTTTTATGGCACTAATTCTAAATTGATGAGGCAGGGTGGGCTGTTGGGCAGCCGGATATTATTACGGTCTACGGCCGTTAATCGCACATCATACTTACCCGGCGAATGGTTAGTTGTATTCCAGGTAGCCAGTGTTAATAAGTGGTCGCCTCGCTTTCGTGAACCCAATTCCTTCCATTGTTCCTGTCCGGTAGGGCGTGTTTCCACACGATAGCGAACGGCTTCTGGATAAACGGCCGTACCCAAAATATCGAACTCAGTCCCCACCTGAAGAGCCGTGCCCATCATCGGAGATAATAGTCGTAAGCGCGAGTCTGGGCACAATTGAGCATTGGGGTTGATCTGACTGTCAGCCAGGGTCAACAGCACCGTTTCCAGCTCTGTGGCGCGGCGATTTTGAGGGATGATCCAAAAGAGTAGCAAAAATATAGCTAACGCCAATGCTAACGATCCAATTATTAGCCCCAATTTTTGGGAGGATGGGTTTAAAATCAACCGTTGATTGGCCGGCATATAGACCGTGTTACTTTGGTCGAGTACAGGGGCGCTGGCATGGGCTGATTCCCACATTTCTACTTCTGGTACATCGTACACAGAAGTACGTACAGCTTTCAAATTAGTGATGGGCTGCTTCTGTATATCGGTCAATTCGTAATAACCGTTGATGGGAGCGATTTCACCCTGGAGCCAGCCGAAATAAGCCGCTTCACGACGAATAGGGTCTACCACCAGACCAATGTGCCAGGGTAGGGTAAAAGCGGCCGAATGCACCACCACATCATCACTGGAATAGAAAACACTCAAACCAGGATGGGTATGAAACCAACCCACAATCTCCAGATGGGGGTATTGGGCGCTGCGGTCACGGTGAATCTGGCTCCAGGCATCGGCCGTAAAGGTAAAATGCACTGGGCTATGATCATCGCTGACAGCAGGGAGAGCGCCTAGCACATCTACCGCCAGGGTATCCCCTTCACGGTACGCATGTCCCAACAAAACGCCGCCCAATTCGACATCTAAGTTGCTCTGGCTATGGGCGGTTATCAATTCTAGGGCGATCTGGCTGTTTAATACTACCACCTGTCCAGCGGCCGGCTGTTTGCCATGCAGCAGACAAGATTCTTCTTCCAGGGGTGACGGCCGTTGCGGTAAGTTCAACACTTCTTCGGGCGTTGGGCTGGGTGAAGTTGGGGGAGAGAGAGTTTCGGCTGACGGCCGTTCGGTTTTGTTAGAGTATGTTGATGCCGAAGTCATCAGATTCCTCTCCGAGGACGATCAAATCTTCTAATGATTGCCCTTTTAGATTACGGGAATCAATAGGGAAGAGTCGTTTATTCCGCAAAGCCCAGGCGGCCGCTTTAGAGTTCATGGGGTCTTTGGGATCATAATTCTTGTATTGAACCATTTCAGCCAAAGTTAGCAATAGTTCATCTAACGTCTTGGCCGGCCACCAGGCGCCAATACAAACCGCCCCTGTTACATGAATATTGGGGTGGAATATTGGCGTCAACCATTTTAACTGCGGCTGCTTCAGTGGATATTCGGCGTGCAAATAGACACTGACTTCATGATTGTCACGCAAAATGGGTTTGCGGGAAGAGTTGATTTTTTCCACGCCTTTACAGGTAAAGCGGATCAAATATTTTTCTACCGGATTCCCGTCCGTCGTTAAAATATGTATAAATTCACTACGATTCACTAGACCACGCACTCGTTCATAATCATTACGCAATCTAGTTTCACGGATATCAAAGGCCATCGTTTCCTCAATTAAGAGTAAGGGGTCGGCAGTGAACAGAAAGCAGACCAATTAATGACTGCCCCCTGAACACTGCAAACTGAACAGTGAAATTAGCCGGCTGTTACTTCAGGGAACAGGCTTAGAATATCGTCTTCGGTTACGCCGGCGTCAGACAATGATTCATCATCAGCCAAACGTTTGCCGGATGACCGATGGTCTAGCCGGTAGGTAATGGGATTGGCGCCCTGACTGGTCGGTAAACCCATTTTGCTAACCAATGCAGGAATCAGACGCTGCATTGGTACGTCTCCGGGAAGTTCTACCGGAGTTTTCTTGGACCCTGTCGGATCATAAATAATTACTTTGATGCTAGCCATTTTTTTAGCCTCCATAAATTTTCGTACTAAAGAGTAACGATATTTTATACGATAAACAAGATTTTTGGTTGTAAATGGGTGATTGGGTAAATAAGTAATTGGGTAATTACCCATTTACTCATTTACTCAAATGTTAGAAAAGCCTCTTTATCTCCAGTTAGCTCATAATAAACATGTTCGCTGCCGTTACGGGCGCGAATAATGGACAAAGGGGGTAAATCCATTTGGGTTAAGGTGCGTTCCAGGAAATCTTCTTCACTGGTAATGCGGTGGGTCAGGTTCATTTCTCGTTTACGGCCGCAGTTAGGACAAATAGATTCCTGTTCATACAAACGAGCCATCTTTTTGAAGATGGGAGCGCTTTCGTTACAGTCGGGGCACTCCATTGTGGTGACAATCTCACCGTCAAATTCTAGCACAGTTTCAGCCCCCAATTCCTGGCGGGCAATGGCGAGGAGATCGGTGAGGGTGGTTTCGGCCGTTGTCGCTTGCGACAGTTCAATAATCGGCTCCAACATGGAGTGGCTCATGCACCCGTTCTTTACCGGATATTCAGTTGTATAGATGTCATTGGTTAGACCGTTGATCATTATCGCTTTACCGGGCTGCACTTCCATATCATGAATGAGTTTGAGAGCTTCTTGCGTCTGAAAGGCAGCCACGATTGAAGCGCTAGTGGGGGTGGTGGGCACTTTACCCTGCAATATATTTTCCCGCGCCAGCAAGGGGCAAGAGTAACGCAGGTTGATAATTTGGTAATCCAGGTCTGTTAACGTACATTCATAACAGGCTCCCTGACCGGGCCAAAAGACGCGGACAATGCCCATGAGTTCTTGAATGGCGCCATCTACCCAGGGGCGGTTTATAGCCCAACTGTTGCGATTGATGGAGAGTCTGGCTTCCCGATTGTCCAGGCAGCCGATGATGGCATCCACATGCCGGAAAACACCCAACCCCATCCCAAAATTGATGTCGCCGTGCCATGCTTTTACATTGACGTCTGGATTTAATTCCTTTACGCGCTGGGCGGCCGCATCTACTTTACGCCGCCCCCGATCCCCTTCACGAAAGAGGACAGAGCGGCTGAGATTACTGTCTTCGATGGTGTCAAAGTCAGCGATGAGCAAATTGCCAATGCCCATGAGAGCCAAGTTTTTTAAGACTTCGTTGCCTAAAGCGCCGGCGCCGACGACGAGGATGGTGGCGTTACGCACCACTTCTTGCTGCCACCAGCTAATGTAACCAAAGGTGTGGTAGCGGTCGGCGTCGGGGTCGGTAATGACGATAGGTTCACCTATTTGTTCGTTTGTCGTTTCTGTCATATTAAATGTCCTTAAAGTTTGTCACCGTCTTGTACGCACTTATAGGTGAGAAGTTTCAGATGGCAGAGATGAAGTTTTGGGTAGCAAATAAAGCGCCATTGATGTTGTAAGCGATGCCAATGCCTACATGAGTCCACAATGGGTTGAGTAAATTGCTGCGATGGTTGTTAACACGGCCGTGTGGCTGTTCCATAAACGCATCATGAATATCATAAATACCGCTGGTGGTATGGCTGTTTGGTCCATAGACAACACCAATATTTTCAGCGCAAGCCATATAGTTGATGCCAGAATGTTGGATGCGCTGCACGGCCGTTAATCCTTCTGGCGTTGTATGTTCTACATAATGCCGGTTCAGCATATCCTGGGAATGCTGCCGGGCTACCTGTGCCAACCCATGATGCCACTTTAGATTGGCTGTCCCCAACAAGCGTGGCAGCCGTTGGGCTTGCCTGGCCTGATTAGTAAGCTGCCACATAAGCTGCGCTAATTGCTGGGTATCAGGTGATGGAATGGCATGATTTGTGGCAATTAAATCTTGGTGGGTGATCTGTAAGACGGCCGTTTGTACAACTTGCGCTGGTTCCGATGGCAAATCATCCGGGTGAATGGTTAAACGTTCCGGCTGGACGCCTTCAATATCCGCATCTGTCAGCTTGAGCCAGTTCGTCATGAAATGTGATTGGAGATTGAGAGATTGGAGATTCAATCTCTTAATCTCCCAATCTCCAATCTCCTCAAGTTTTGGGAGCCATCCGGTAGAAGAAAGGCAGCGTAAACTCCGTGCGATCTACGTTTAGAGTGATAGATTTCCGTTCTGTTTCAGCCCCATGATCGCGTGGCCAGGTTACATCCACATCATAAGTCAGGCCAGACTTTACCCGCACCGGCAGTTCGCACAAAAACACACCGTCCCGGTTTGTGGTTCCGGCGACATGGGCTTTAATTCCCTGGCAGCTAACACGCACTTGCAAACCGTAAAGCCCTGCCCCTTCATGATATTCCTGCACAACGATACGCAGTTTGACGGAGCGCATTGGTTCTTTGCCGCCAAAACGTCGCTGCACGGCCGTATTAAAATTGCTACCTGATCCGGTCGTTGAATTTGGCGTAACCACTCGACTTTGTGGAGGCGCGGCTGGCGGAATTTGATCATGGGTAATTTGCAAAGGCGGCATCCGTACTGGCGGCGGTTCGGGCGGGTCAATATCCTCTGCGGTAATTGTCAGTGGTGGTGTGCGTGTAACCGACGGTGGTTGCGGCGCAGGTGCAGGTTCATCTCCGGCCACTGTAACCGTTTCCCGCGCATATTCTGGGTAGCTCACCGGAACTGGGGAGCGGTAATGGGGCGGAACGGGAGCCATGTCAGGTTGATCTGGTAGTTGCTCTAACGAGGGGGAATGGGAAACGGCCGTGCCCCCTTCATAAGCCAACTTCCGTCCCAACTTGTCCCGTTCCGTAGCGCTGCGCTGTACTTGTTGCCGAATAAAAGCGGCCGCGCGGCGTACAAGCTGTCCCGCCGGGCTGTGTTCCCCTGGCGGCGTGGCCGGGTCTAGCTGGTACAGAGGATACTCGCTTTTCCAGGCGTGGGCGGCGATGGTTAAAGATAGCCATGAGATTGGAGCTTGGGGCTTAGAGATTGCGTTGGCAGCTCCAGTTGTAGCGGCTAATGCTTGAATTTCATCATTGTCTGCCAGTCCACTGCTGTCCAATAAATCATATAGAGCGATGCGCACGGCCGACCCATTTTCTACCAATCGAGCAAAATCATGCAGCGTAGGATCATCTACAAAACCGGTCGCTCGCAGCAACGCTTTGGCCCGCGATTCGGTAAAGGCGGGTGCGTCTTCCCCATCTCGGTTTAAGTCAGCAATCAGCCATTCTGTTAAACGGCCGCCAAAAATAGCCAGATGGGTGTCATCCAGGTTGTGTTTAATAAGGGTTAATGCCTGTTCCCCCATAGTTTGTTATCCATTGTTCGTAACTCATAATCGGTATTTCGTCATCCGTTTATTAATTACCTATGTCTTTTTCCAGACTTCGTTGGTAAAAGAATAGTGAATGGTGAATTGTGAATGAATCCTCACTTCACAATTCATTATTAATTATTCACAATTCATTATTTCCTACTTCTCTATTTAATTTTGTCTTCCGGCCGAATCAGCAGCCAAATAATCAAACCGACAGGCCAGGATAATAAGAAGACTAATAACGCCGCCAGCCAGCCTGATTTGCCGCGTTGGTTGGCGTCCTTATAAGCCCAAAAGATGCTGTAAACGTACAAAGCAAACAGCGGAATGGTAATGCAAACGGCCATAAATATGACCAGTAAACTACCAAATACGTCTTCGTTCATATTAAGACTCCCTTCAAAAATGTGAATTAAAAATCTTGTTATTACTTACCTTGAAGAAGCCTGAAATATTCTGTGCGAGAAATTCCGGCTGTTTTTAAATTATTCCTGATTATGGCAACAGGCACTTCCTTGTAAGTTGGAAAGACAACTGGTCGAGAAATCCCTGGTTTTGTATAGGATCGATGACTTCCTTTCTGACGCATAAATTCAAATCCTGCGCTCAGGAAAACCCTTTCCAGAACTTTCCAGTGAACAGGGGTAATCCGGGGCATTTTTAGACTCCTACTGTGGCAAAGTGTCGTTCCGTGGCCACCCAAGTTGGGCTATTCCACTTTTCTTCAAAAAATTCATAGCCAACTTCAAGCAACAAATCTTCTAATGTCCCTATTTCAGTTGCTGTTTCCAGAAATAATTGAACGGCTTCATCTAACGCCGCGCGTGCTTCTCCCGGATTTTGCCCAGAACTCATAACATCGAGCGGCATTGCGTGGGCGACAAACTGGCCGCCTTCTTGCCAGATGTGAACTGTGTATTCAATGTCAAATGGTTTGATCATCACACTCCTCCAGGGTTTTCATAAGTTGGGAACCGAAGTCCGAAGTCCGATTTCGGACTTCGGACTTCGGCTTATGGAAAATTAAACCGCAATTGAAATCTCCAGCCGGTGCAATCCTTCCCACACCCGCATTAACTCTTCCATGTCAGAGACATTCTCTAGGTCAATTTCCATCGCCTGGCGCAGTTCTGGGTCTTGCAGGCTGCGGTCATGGTTTTTTAACATCGGCTTGATGATGTTGGTGTTAAAGTCCCGTTCCGCTTTGGTCGCTTCCAGCCAGAAGAGGCGGCGTAGACGGGGCAGTAGATCATCGTCGCTGAACAGGTCCATAATAATGTCGCCGAAGACGCGGTTTACCTTTACAGAAATGTTGTCTAGCTTATCGGCATAACTCGTTTCCAAGTCGGCCGGGCCAGGTTCGCCGCTGCCTTCGCCCAGGAAGCTGATGTCAAAATCTGGGGCTGGCTGGGCGGCTGGTTGGTCCAGAATATTGATGGCTATTTCATCGGCCGCTTCCGGTTCTGCAGCCGCGCTGTCACTGTTAGTTGAAGGAGCGAGAGCAGGAGCGGCGGCCGCCATCTCGTCCCGCACCTGATCGACACCGTGTAAAGCCACATCCAACAGCCGTTCATTTGTATTCAAAGCCAATTCCCGTTCGCCCGCTTCCAACCGATAATGGACAGACCGTTCCGGTTTCATCAGTTCGTACATGGTGGCTTGCTGGCACACATGGCGGAAGTTTTGGCTGATACGGCCGATCAGTGCATTGTAAGCCCCTTCCAGATTGAGGGCCTCGTCTGAGGCCACACTGGGAATGGTGTAAACGTAGTCACGGTCGTAGCTGGCTCGTTCCAATCGACTGTAAATCTCATGCGCTTCCAGAGTACGCTGCAATTCGGCCGAAATCACATCGGCCGCTTCCGGCATAAACTGAGACACCGAATCCTGCATCATCAATTCCACTTGGAACAGAATACGCTTGATGGGGATTTCAATACCGCTGGTTCCCCAAATGAGATTGTCATAGGTCACATCGCGGTCGTCCCAATATTCTGTGCCGTAACTTTCCAGCAGCGTATCTACTTCTCGCTGCACCGAATCCTGCACCAACCCCTTAATGCCGTTGAGAGTGGGGCGCAGTAAACTGCGGAAACGTTCATCGCTGTTACTGCGTGAACTCAGTTCCAGCAGTGCATTGTGGAAGGCACGGGGCAGTTCTTTTCGTTGGCGGATGAGTACATTTTCAAAACGACGTTCTTGCAATTGTTCCCAACTGGTAGCAAAGGGTGGCTGTACGCCTCGATGCGCCAACTGCTTTTCATAGTAGAAGCGCAATGCCTGTAAAGAGTTACGAATACGGGTGGCCGCTTCGCGTAGTTGGCTGCGTACCCGTTCTGATTTGATGAACTCGATTAAACTATCGCGCAATAAAGGTACTTCGCTTAGTTTGAGCAGGGCTTCTTTACTGTCCGGGGCCAGCGGGTCGCTGACGTCAATCTGCCCCAGTTGATCGCTGAATACTTTGATGATGCGTTCCGTTTCGCTGGAGAATTCTTTGGGTGCGTTTTCCGGGTCTTGCACATACAAGGCCGGCGGCGCCATCACCAGGAAGTAGGGGCGGTTGTGGCCGCGATCCCGGTACCGTTCCCAATAGTTGGGGGCCACGTAACGGGTCACTTCTTTTACTTCCAATTCAGCCTGGGGCAGGCCGGAGTTGAGCCGGTCAAACGCCTGACGCACATTGGCCCCGTTGACAGCCAGGAAAATTTTGGAGGCGGCTTCATCTAAATCACCCCCGCTAAGACCGAAGAGCCGGTTTTCTTTTATCCAATTTACGGCCGATAAAGATTTCATCTCATCCACACGCTGACGGCCGGCGTCCGTCACGAGAACGATCATGGCGTCTTCCCGTTTCATCTCTTCCAGGGTGATGGCTTCATGCAGTTTCATGCCTGCGCCTAGACCGGGTACATCCACGACGCGCAGATAGCCGTTCATGAGCAGGTTGGGCTGTCCGGTGCGGGGTTGAATTTTGAAGGTGGCTGATTTGATGAGACGGATTTGCCGTTGGTTGCTGCCTTTAAAGCCGTCTTCGCGCAGGTGGCGCAGCGAGTCTTCATCATCCAAAATGAGGCTTTGTGGCGGCGGCGTACCTGCTTTGAAGAGGTCTTTATTATTTTCGTAGGAGTTGATGCAGTCTACCAGGATATCCAGGTATTCATCCCGTTCGGTTTTGGCGGCGCCTTCTGCTTCTTCGGCAATGGCTTTGATATCGTCGAGAGCTTGTTCCCGTTCGCCGGCGTTGGTGATATCGAAGCCAGACAGTTCGGCTAACTGGCATAGGCGGCGCACGCGGTCGGCAAATTCATCTTTGCTCCAGTAATTTAGGACGAGGGATTCAGCTTCCCCTTCTTTGGCTTGTTCTATGTAGACGATGGTTCCGGTGACGGCCGTGACCGCCCCCGTCGGCAGCAAATTACGCCCCAATAACGCATTAATAAGCGTACTTTTACCCACGCCCGTACCGCCAAAAAAGACCAGCGTGTAGGTGCGCTGGGCCAAAATCTTTTGCGCTTCCTCAATACTTTGCTGGGCCTGGGGCACGGCGCGAATGAGATAATCGCGGGTGTGGTCAATGGTTTGCTGCAAAGCAGTCCATTGTTCTACCTGAGCCGGGCTGATGTGGGGCAGGGCGTTCAATTCGGCTTGCAGTTCAGCATATTTGTCGGTTTTTTTCTTTGCCATTGGTTGTGTTCCTTCCTTTGTTTTAGGAGATTGGAGATTAGAAAACCTTTGCTCTCCAATCTCCGGGAAAAATCTATTTTAATGCAACAAACAGCCTCTTGTTGAGGTGGTTTTATTGTACACCATGATGCAACCCGGTTTTGGCAGGCTACACTGGTTATTACGCAGGGTGTAGGGAAAGGTTGCAGGGGTGGCAACAGCGGATACTTCGACAAACTCAGCACAAGTTGGACCATGCAGACTGGTTTTATCCGTTCCTTTCTGACATCTGTTGTAGCCTTTTGGACAAAGTGAACCATGCTTATCGAACGGCCGTCGAATCTAATTCTCTTTAAGCACGGCCGGTAGATAAATCCAATAAGTTGTAATCACCGGCTCGACGGTGACGGTGACGGTAGCGCTGTCTGTTAAAATGGTGTCGGTGATAGTGTAGGCGAACGTATCTGTGCCTATAAAATCAAGGGCGGAGGAGTAAAGAATTTGTGTACCGTTGATGACGGCCGTGCCGCTCACTGGTGTTCCTATACTGTCAAGTGTAAAAGCGCCCAAATCACCCACAATGTCATTTGTCAACACGTCAATGAGGACGGCCGTGTTTTCCTGAGTGGTAGTTTGGTCGTCTACGGCCGTAGGGCCAGCATGAAGTTGAACAGTGACTGTTACCGCGGCCGTGTCGGTGATAACTGTGTCGGTGATGGTGTACGTGAAGGTGTCTAACCCGATGAAATCTGCGGATTGTCTTGTATTGCTTTGAATAAGAGTGCCATAGATTTGCATTGTTCCATGATTCTTGACACCGCCTGCGTGATTATTGCGGATAATTGAATCATCAAGATCCATGATGCTGTAGGAGGTACAGTTGCATACTCCACTGCTGCCATTTTGGACGGCCACATTGTTGAGGTGTACTTGTCCGGCCGCCGTATCTACATGAACAACACGGGATGCCGCATTGCTATCAATGATGGTATTAGCAGCATTTTCTCCAAGAATAGAGACTCTATCAGTAATGACAAGCATACCCGTTGTTAGTGTGTAATGGCCGTTCGGTAGACTGATTGAATCTGTGCCTGTTATGTTGTTTGTTTCTTGAACGGCCGCCCGTAAAGTACAAATATTATTGTATTGCCAGATGAACTAAAGACACCGAACGGGGTATTGTTAGCGACGGTGCTATTTGTAATCGAGATTGTCCCTCTATTGTTAATAGCAGAGCCTGGATAATTGATTGTTGTATTATTACTGACTGTTACATTATTCAACCAGACGTCATCACTATTTTCAATACCGGCGCCAGCATAACTATTAGTGAAATAATCAAACGGATCTTGGATCTACTGAGATTGGCTAATCTCCAATCTTTCAATCTCCAACCCCATTTCCCTGCGAGATACGACGTATGATAACATCATTTTGCTCATATATGATGCTGCCGGGTAAGGACACGGCCGTATCCCCTAATTCCGCTTCATATTGACCCACATAAATGTAATCAATGCCCCACTCCTGGATAAACGTTTCTCGCCAGGCCAATGATGTATCTGGCTGCCAGAATTGCTCTACCAGAGCCAGCTTGCCGGGCAGGTCGGTGGTGAAGTCAAGCTGCCCCAGAAACACGGTGCCCAAAATCAAGCGCGGCAAGTAGTTGCCCATCGGGTATGCAGCCAGAATGAGATCATCGGGGCTGCTGTTTTGGCTTAACCAATTGGCGGCGCTTGTTTCACTGGTGGGGATGTAGGTGGGAAAATCGGGGGTGGTCACGGCCGTTTTCGTGAGCAAAAAAGGCAAAATAATGGTACTGGGTACAACCAGAAATAAAAAGAGCCGGCGCAAAGAAGCATAGGGGGTGGGTGTCCATTGGGAGAAGCGAGTGTAAAATGGTCGTTGTGCCAACCAGGGTAATATAACTGCTTCCAGTCCTAATACAGCCAGCGTACTCAAAGGAACCATCAATCCCAATGCAAAACGGCCGCTGAACTGGATAATAGGCAGGTACAACACGATGAGATTTGCGGCCGCCCAGATAGGGATGAGTGAATTACGGCCGTCACGTCGCCACGGTCGTAAGCCAATCACTGCTAAAACAGTAATAAAGCCAATACCAATCACCGCTCCCAATACAGGCGGCGGTGGGATAACGTGTTCGTTACGGGCATACGCGGCAAAATAAGGATCGCGGTTAGCCAGTATGGCATAATTGAGTAGCATTAAAGTCTGTGGTAGCAAAACGAGCGCCCCATATCCCCATAGCCGCCAGGGAATGCGCCGCTGCTGCCAGGCCAGCGCCAACAGATACAATCCAATCACCAGCCCGGCGACGGGAATGTGATAAGCATAGGTCAAACCAGAAGCAATGGCGGTAACAATAGCAATCACAACCCAACGGCCGGGATAGGGGAGGGTACTCATTTTGATAACGGCCGTGAACAACACAATCTCTAACCCCAACCCCAATGCAAAATGGGGGGTGTGAAACAAAGCCATGAAGGTAGACCATTCTGGCCCGCCCAGGTCGATCAGAGCATTGGCCCAACGATTGCCCAGTCCGACAATGGCCACCAGCCAGCCAACGCCCGACCCAAACACTATGAAGAACCAGCCGGTTAATTGCAGCCGTGCCCGTCCCGGAAACAGTGTCCGAACCCAGAGTAGGATAGCGGAGAGAGAGAAGAGTACGGCCGTGAGCCGAAACGTATGGAACCAAAAAAGTGTACGGCCGCCTAACACAGCCATCACCTTACCTAAAAGCAGATAAGGCAGCAACATCAACTGCGGCCGCCACGGCTCCGGTGAAAAGGGGAAATGAAACAGCCAATACCCTTGTCCCCCCTGGCGAATTGCTGCCAGATAAGTGGAAAGATCATCCGGGTTTACAAATGTACCCACAAACTGTTTGCCTTCTGGCGGGGCTAACCAGGCGGCCGCATACGGTAAACTACTCAGAAATAGAAAGAGTAATATCCAGGGTAAAATTATTTTGAATCGGAGGTTGGGGGCAGGTTTTGGAGGCATTGTGTTATGTGTGCCTATCGTTGTAATCGCCAGTCCAGGGCAGTGTGGCGTTGGCTGGTTTTGTTGTTTTTAACGGCAATGTTGATTGCTTTGCGGGTTCCGACGAGGATGACCAGTTTTTTGGCGCGGGTCACGGCCGTGTACAACAAATTTCGCTGCAACATCATGTAATGCTGGGTGGCGACAGGCATAACCACACAGGGGTACTCCGCTCCCTGGCTCTTATGCACCGAGATGGCAAAGGCGTGAACAAGTTCGTCCACCTCCAAAAAATCGTACAATACGGGCATCCCATCAATGCTCACCGTCATCGTCTGCATGACAATATCCATACCGGCAATACGGCCGATGTCCCCGTTGTACACATTCTTGTCGTAATTATTGATTGTCTGCATCACCTTATCACCTACACGGAAGATGCGGCCACCCAGCTTGCGCTCTGGTTTGCGCTTAGAGGGTGGATTGAGAGCCGTTTGCAGCAGCAGATTCAAATTGCTGACCCCCAGCGCCCCGTTGTACATGGGAGCCAACACTTGAATGTCATCCAACGGGTCTAGCCGGAATTTTAAGGGCAGCCGTTTTTGCACGATGTTTACCAACAGGTCGGCCGCTTGCGCTGGTTCATCTTTAATGAAGATGAAGAAATCACGAGCTTCTTCAGTCGTCTGGGGCATCAATCCTTGGTTAATGCGATGAGCGTTGCTGATGATGAGTGAGTCGGCCGCTTGGCGGAAAATAGTTTGTAGTCGGATGACGGCCGTTACCCCCGAATCTATCAAATCCCGCAACACATCTCCCGCGCCCACACTGGGTAGTTGGTCAATATCCCCCACCAGCAGTAGATGGCTATCTGGCCCAATCGCCTTGAGCAGATTATTGGTCAAAACCAAGTCCAGCATTGACGCTTCGTCAATCACAATTAAGTCGGCGTTCAAGGGATTATGTTCGTGACGGCCGAACCCCTCGCCGGGATTGAATTCTAGTAGACGATGTACTGTTTTGGCTTCACGGCCGGTCGCTTCGGCCAGCCGTTTGGCCGCACGCCCGGTTGGCGAGGCCAAAGCGCAAGTTAAGCCATGTTTGTCGAGTAAATCAAGCAGCGCTCTAAGCGATGTGGTCTTACCCGTCCCCGGCCCGCCGGTAAGAATGGTGACTTTGTGGGTGACGGCCGTTTTAATAGCTTGAATTTGCTGGGGAGCCAGTTGGAGGTTGGAGATTGGAGACCTGTCCTGAGCAAAACCGAAGGATTGGGGATTGGGGATTGAACTGCCCACTGAATACTGATCACTGATAACTGACAACCGGGAGGTCGGGTGTTCAATCATCCGCTGTATACGCTGCGTCACCCCAATTTCAGAGTAGTAAAAAGGCATCAGGTAAACGGCGCGTTCCTCTCTGATTGTGGATTGGGGATTGGGGATTGCGGATTTTTTACCGCCCACTGAAGACTGATTACTGGACACTGAATACTGAATCGTCTCCCGTTTGATAAAGTCACTCGTTTCCAGAGTGTCTAATACGGCCGTTACTTTCTCCACCCCCACCCCTAAAATATCAGATGCTTCCGGTTCCAACTTCTCCTGCGGCATGTACACATGACCGTCTTCAGCCATCCGGTTGAGGGTGTAAGCGATACCAGCTTCAATGCGGCTGGGATCATCCACCGCCAGACCGAGCGCCTGGGCAATTTTATCGGCCGTCTTAAAACCGATCCCATAAATATCCTTCACCATTTTATAGGGGGTGTTTTGTACGATGGCTAATGAGTCGTCGCCGTACATTTTGTAGATTTTGGTGGCTAGATTGGTAGAGACGCCATGCGATTGCAAGAAGATCATCACATCCTTAATCGCCCGCTGTTCATCCCACGCTTTCATGATTTGCCCCACCCGTTTACGGCCGATGCCTAACACAGTCAGCAATCGTTCCGGTTCATCATCAATCACGTCCAACGTATCGTCCCCAAACTGGTTGACAATCCGTTCAGCCATCACTGGCCCAATGCCCCGAATCATGCCCGAACCGAGGTAGCGTTTGATGCCTTCGGTACTGGCGGGTAATGATTGTTCGCAAAATTCAGCCTGGAATTGACGGCCGTGTTTGGCATGATTTGCCCACCGGCCCGTTAACTTCAACCACTCTCCCGGCTGCACTTCTGGCAGATTACCCACCACCGTAATAAGCGCCTCCCGCCCAGAAGCGTACTTGAACGGCAGCATTCCCCGCTTGTCCGGCTTCAGACGGATGACGCTGTAGCCGTTTTCCTCGTTATAAAAAGTAATGCGCTCCACAGAGCCGCTAATTTGGTCTTGTGACATACACCCATTTTAACAAAACCCGCTCGTAGTGCGTACTTTAGTACGTTTGGTTCGTAGTGCGGGCTGAAGCCCGCACTACGAACCTAGAGGTTATCCCAACCTTTGCCGTAGTCGCGCACGGGATGAGTTTGCCACATGTCTCTCAGCCAATCACGCCCAAAATTTTCTCGATACCAATGTACGCTACTTTCAGTCCAATCATACGGTGAGGACGCAACCCCATGTTTGACTGGGTTGTAATGGATGTAGTTCAGGGTGGTTTGATAATGGCGTTCGGAACGGATTGCCCGATCTGTGAAGCGATACCAATTCTGACGCCCCCTGGTCTTATCTTCACCGTTCCATATGAAAGAGAGACGGCCGTGTATCAGACGAAACAACTCGGGTAGCGCCGAAAACTGGAGGAGTAAAACCAGCAAATGATAATGGTTGGGAAGGACGACCCAGGCCCGAATTTCTATACCGGCCGGTATCATGACTTCAAAAACGCGGTCTAAAAGCTGCTGGCGGCGCACGGCCGTGTTCATACGATGAGCATGTTCAAAGCAAGTTGCCGTCAGCAAATAATAATCATAGTCGGGTAAAGGATGAGGCGGTTTATGGGGTGGATACCCTTTTGCCAGCCGTTCTGCTACCAATTTCTGACGTTCTTCAGGGGTTAGTTTGCGGTATTCGTACATAGTTTGTCGTGTGCGTTTCAGCGCGTTAAATCGGGCTGAAGCCCGCACTACAAACCCGGTTCGTAGTGCGCGCTTTAGCGCGTCCTCAACGCATAATCGCAGGTAAGTAGATAGATGTTTCGGCCGTAAAACTAAATTCTCCACTCTGAACCACATTCCCACTCAAATCTGTGCCGCTGACACGGTAGTAATATGTGGTTCCAGCATTTATCCCTGTCAGGGTGACTTGATGAACTTTTACATAAAGGGGATCTGAGATTGTTTTTGTATAATTACCGGACGATGTGCCAAACTTTACCAGACTATTGGCAAATTCATCGGTAGTCCAGGATATTTCTACCATGTCTGAACCAACTGGCGTCACTGAAATGTTGGTAACTTGGGGGGAAGTTGTATCGTTGATGATTGCCACCGGAAAATTGAGTGCGTAACTGCGGCTGGAATTGGCGAATTCAAAGACAACCCGATCTGTTACCTGGTCAAAAAGGGTATCGAGTGCGGCCGACACGGCCGTTAACCCAACCTCCCGACTAGAATTAGCAAACTCAAATGTGACCCGGTCTGTAACCTGGCCGAAAAGCGTTTGCAAAGCGGCCGGAGCGGCGCTGAACAAATAGGTGTGGTTAGAGTTGGCAAATTGCACCCCCAGATGAGGGCCAAAGCCAACGGTTGAATCTACCAAACCTTGCGAATAAGTGACGGAAATGCCAGACACAGAATCAGCATTATTGACGATGACATCATTGTTCATGGAACTGCTGCCCGGCCGAGCCAACGCCAGGGCGCTGAAAATAACCAAAATGATGGGAATAAACAGGCGCAGTTTCATCATGGCACCATATAAACAAGCGCAAGGCCGCCGAAAACATTGCCACCGCCAGAATCCATTCTGATCGTATTATAAATATCTGGCGGCAATTCAACCTGAGTAAAAATCCCCTCAGTATTTTCCCAAATACTGTTTGACCCTGGACATCCCACTTGTATGATAAGGACATCATTTAGATAGTATTGACCCCACCAGTGTTGACAATTTATAGACCAACTGCGTTCATAATAAGTCAGGCTGACGGGGAGATTGACATCAAATGAGTCACTGCCAGAACCATACTGCGCCTCGGCAATCAGCATCAAGTTGGTGGCGTTGGGGTGGCGGAAATCGTAATATTCCACCGTTGGCAGCGTGATGCTCAGGGAAGCGGCA
>JAAEOP010001276.1 GCA_024223125.1 Chloroflexota bacterium | reverse complement strand
TACTTTGGTGGCTAAACCGTTCTTGATTTTTTCCAGGGCGGCTTTGCTTTCGGCGCGCCGTTGGGTATCGTAATCCTTCACAGGACTCTCCTTTGTGGGTGTAAGAATGTTGGAAGGTGATTTTACGGGGAACGGCCGTTTGCGGCAAACGCTACCGATTGAAGTGCCACCGATTTCAATCGGTGTCTGAGATAGGAAACGTGCTGAAGCACATTGACCTGTGCCGTATGTAATGTGCTGCTTCAGCACGTTTTATGTAGCAGACGATGAATTCATTCATCGGCGAAGGTTCACAGCTTGCAACTTGCCGCGCTACGAACTATTCTTTTCATACGCTGCTAGCCACCAACTGGAAATCAAAGCGATCCAGGCTCCCAGGCTGGCGCTGAAAAGATTCAGCGCTCCCAGTTTGAAGAGACCCAGGTTCAGCAAATCTCCGGCCAGATGACCAATGGCAAACCCAATCCAGGCGGCTAACACGTATAATAAGATGCGCCTAGCCGGGCCGCCCATCAGAAAGTGAAAGCCGGCCCCATAAGCGGTCGCTAACAAAAATCCTAGAATAATGCCGGATGCGTTGACGGTCATGAAAATACCTCGATCTAAATTTTTCCCGAACTGCAACTGTCACAGATTGTTATTCTACTGTTTAGTTTCCGGGAAAATAACCTTCACTAATAATACCGCCGCCAATGACAGTATTACCTACATAAAAGACGGCCGCTTGCCCGGCCGTGACGCCAAAGACAGGTTCAAGGAAGGTGCAGTGGGCACGACCGTCTTCCAATCCTACCACCGACCCATCTACCAATTTCGCCTTGTACCGAATCTTGATTTGTACCGGAATCGGTTCACGGGGAACTTCTCCATTTATCCAATTGACATTCTGCGCCGTTAATGCTTGTCGCCTCACTGCT
>JAAEOP010001275.1 GCA_024223125.1 Chloroflexota bacterium | reverse complement strand
TCTTCAGAAACTCTTAATAAATAGGTATTTGGCCGAAATATGGTTAATATCCGCCCTTTTCAGGAAGACGATTGGCCTGTGGTTAAAGACATTTACCAACAGGGCATCTATACCGGGCATGCTACCTTTCAGGAAAAGGCTAAAACGTGGCCGGAGTGGGATGGCAGTATGCTCAAGTCGTGCCGGCTGGTCGCCGTGGCTGGAGGTGAGGTTGCGGGTTGGGCGGCGTTAAGCCCGGTGTCCAGCCGGCGCGTTTATGCCGGTGTGGTTGAGGTGAGTGTTTATGTTTCCAACGCTCATCAGGGCCAGGGTATTGGCCAACAACTGTTGTCTGAATTGGTTGCGCAATCGGAAAAGGCCGGAATCTGGACGTTACAGGCAGGCATTTTTCCTGAGAATGTAGCCAGCATTGCGCTGCATGAGAAATGTGGCTTTAGAATTGTCGGCGTTCGGGAAAAGATTGGAAAGATGGGGGATGAATGGCGTGATGTTCTTCTTCTGGAGCGA
>JAAEOP010001274.1 GCA_024223125.1 Chloroflexota bacterium | reverse complement strand
TTCAGCCTGTTGTAACGTGTGAACCACGGCAACGGCGTGACGCTGGTCGTTGGGCGGCATCCGGTCAAAAAGACACTGCTGGGCCGGAGTCGACAGAATAGATTTGACCAGGGTTTCATCATAGGAGAAGCCTTTACCCCGAACACCGCCGGCCCATATCGGTAGATAGGCCCTTAGCGCCACAAAAAATTGGCCGACCCGATAAAGCGCCGGATGCGTTGTTTTTGGGGTGGTCATACAACCCTCACACCCCAAACAGCACGCTGGTAATGGCATTAGCAGGCGCAAATATTAGTATGTCTAAAATGGGGACCCCTAGAAAAGGAGCAATAAGGAAGACCGCCAGGAAGATCAGCATCCCATAGCGTTGAAGTCCCTCCAATCTATAAGCCAAATCATAAGGTAAGAGTCCCTTCAGAACAAAAAAGCCGTCTAACGGTGCAATTGGAACAAGGTTAAAGAAGAACAAAGCCAGGTTAATCCAGGCAAATTGAAACAAAATACGTCCCACGTTGTTGAGCAAGGTCAAACTATTTAACGTACCCAGAACCGGCAAAAGCGCATGCCATAATACAGCACATAGTATTGCCAAAATTATATTAGAAATAGGACCTGCTGCGGCCACAATCATGTGTCCGGTTCGAGGATTTGGCCGCAGATAACTTGGATTGATGGGAACATAAGCCCAACCTATTCCAACAATTATCATCAACAGTGAACCGATAAAGTTCAATTGGGCTAATGGATTCAGCGTTATTCGGCCATTATATCTTGGCGTAGAATCGCCCAATCGATCGGCCGTAATCGCGTGAGCCAATTCATGAATGGGAAAGGCGATCAGCAAGATCAAAATGCGGGGGCCGTATTGG
>JAAEOP010001273.1 GCA_024223125.1 Chloroflexota bacterium | reverse complement strand
TATTTGCTACTCGCCCGGCAGGGGTTTTCGTGGGATGAACTTTGGCAGCTTAATCTCAACGCAATCGAAGCCGGCTTTTTGACAGAGGAAGAAAAAGTGGATTATCACGCCGAATGGCAGGCGTTTTATTCAAATGGAGCAAATATTACCTGAACAACTCAGCGTGGCTGCCTGTCCGTGTAAGTTGCAGCTCATCACCCTCAACGCGATAGATGAGTAACCAGTCCGGCTGGATGTGACATTCTCGAAAGCCTTTCCAATTCCCCGTTAGCGTATGATCCCGGTGTTGTGCGGTGAGCGGCTTTTGCGCCGCAAGAAGTGTAATCACCGTTTTCAGTTTGGCGAGATCTTTTTGCTGCCGTTTCAAACGCTTTATATCGCGTCGAAATTTGGTGGATTGTCGAATTGTCCGCGACATTGGCTAATTTTCCCAGTCGGAAAATAGCTCATCGGTTGTTTGGAAACTTTGCCCACCACCCTGTTCCAATTCTGACATGGCAGCCCTTGTTTCGGCGTTAGGGACTCTGGCTGTTGGCTGAAAAGGAAGACCGCCGCTATTCACAACTTGTTTTAGAAAAACCCGAATAGCTTCTGCCGTCGTCATGCCAATAGCAGATAATACGATATCGGCTTCTTGTTTGAGTTCGGGACTGATACGTGCCTGCACGGTAACATTCGACATAAAATACGCTCCTGAGAAATGAACAACGAAGATTGACTGCATTATACAATAAAATGACTGCAAATTGCAACCACGAACTGTAAGAGACAGCAATTTTAAATTTAGTGTACGGGCGAAGCATTTGCACGCAGAAAGCCGGTTTAAACCGGTTGTTCATATGCAAATGCTTCGCCCCAACATCTTTAGAATTGCTGGATTGGAGAACACAAATGACCAACCTTAACCTCGTCACCGGCGCGAACGGACACCTCGGCAATAACCTCGTCCGCACCCTGCTGGCCCGTGGCGAAACCATGCGCGCCAGTGTCCGCAACCCAAGCAACCGCGTTCCCTTTGAGGGGCTGGATTGCGAAATCGTGCAGGCAGATTTGACGGATAAAGATTCCCTGCTGCGCGCGCTGGAGGGAGTGGACACGCTCTATCAGGTGGCGGCTG
>JAAEOP010001272.1 GCA_024223125.1 Chloroflexota bacterium | reverse complement strand
GTTCTGGCCAACGTCAATCAGGCAAATATTGGCGATCCGGTCATCCAACCCGGTACGCTTGACGGGGGCAGTTTGGAAAATGATGTCATTGGCGAACTTTTCGATTACGTCGCGCTTCAGTTTGCGAATCCAAACGACCCGCCGGAACAATGGCCGATCAATCTGGTGGATGGCGCCCTGGCCGAGATTCCCTTTGGTGTTGCTTCCCGCGAGATTTTTTGGGTAGGTTATCCAAAGGGCTGGCGGACCAGAGACATGGTTGGCCAGGCTATGATAGATGGCGGTGGAAAGTTTATGGTTCAAAAGACGGGCCGGACAACCGCTTACACCACGGGCGTGGTTACGGATCTTGGCTTTGATGGCTGGGTAAATTACGATCAGGGTCGCCTGGCCTTTTTTGAAGACCAACTCCTGATTCAGCCCGGCACATTCTCAGATCCGGGCGACTCCGGGTCCATCATTCTTGATATGGAAGAACGGATCATTGGCCTGCTCTTTGCCGGAGGCGCGACCCATACCATCGCCAATCACATCGAGGATGTGTGGGCGGGGTTGCCGGCTCTGGAATTTTCTGATCT
>JAAEOP010001271.1 GCA_024223125.1 Chloroflexota bacterium | reverse complement strand
CTAGGCGACGATAATCCCATCAAAGTCTTGTCTGACAACTTGACTCAAGATATTGCCTCGGACACAGCTCGCAATACGTTGATGGATGAGTTATTAAGCGATCCACGGAGTTTTGATTTACAAGCAACCAAATTATTGGGATGACAAGAGGGTGGGGTAGACGGCCGTTATCTTCTCACCAAACTCCCCTACCGTTCTGGAAGCGGCATGATGCTCATTGACGACGAAGTCGAACTGACCGCCTACCGCAATGAAAAAACCTTCGAAGGGAGTGCGGCACTCACCATCGGCGAAGGCAAACATGTCTACGGCCCCACCGAAGTGGGCACACGCAGCAACGAAGACAAAAAGTCACCGCTATCGGCGATTATCGACCTGATCAACGATCGCTTCGGCACCGAATGGACAGAAGAAGACACACTCCTATTCGAACAGATTTCCGGTGACATGGTGCAAGATGACAAGCTAGTCGAACAAGCCCGCGCCAATTCCAAAGAGCAGTTCCGCCAGGTCTTTACAGACCAAGTGATGATGGCCTTCATTAACCGCCAGGGGCGCAATGAAAAAATCGTTAACGAGTTTATGTCCAATGAGGAAGTGCGAACGTTAGTGATCAATGCGTTATTGGATGATGTATACGGCCGTGTGCGAGCGTAACCGCAACATGTCATTCCATAAGTGTTAACTTAAGCGAAGACCTCGCAGGTTTTAACGCAAAACCTCAGAGGGGCGTAGATCATTTTGGAAACCTGCGGGGTCTTAAGTTAACGACAATGCATGTCATTCCTATTTGGCATCTCTCTTACAGATAACTCCCCATTATCTGGCTAAATCGGTTGTCCTTCACATTACCTATCTTCTTAAAAATTT
Source organism: Chloroflexota bacterium (assembly GCA_024223125.1). Next base: position 1,725 of record JAAEOP010001271.1, on the reverse strand, counting down.
TCCGAGAAAGGGGATGGGTCGCATACGGCCGTTATTAGCCCTACACCTCATTCTAATTTGCTCTACAATGGGTGCATGTCTACACAAACCACACTCACACGCGGGTATACTGTTGCCCTGATCAGCTCGGTTCTTTTATCCACAACGGCCGTTTTCATCCGCTACCTCACCCAAACCTACCAAATCGAACCATTGGTACTCGCTTTTTGGCGCATCCTTTTTGCCCTCCTGACACTGGTTCTGGCAATGGGTTTGCTCAAACCCGCTTTGCTGCATGTTCCCCGGGCACACCTGAGTTATCTATCCATTTATGGACTGCTATTAGCCGTTTTTAACTCCTTGTGGACGTTGTCGGTGGCGCGAAATGGAGCCGCGGTCGCTACCGTTTTAGTCTATAGTTCGGCCGCGTTCACTGCTTTGCTGGGCTGGTGGCTGCTCAACGAGCGGCTCGACCGAGGTAAGATTATCGTCATCGTACTCTGTCTGGGCGGCTGCGTACTCGTTTCTGGTGCATTAAACCCATCGGTTTGGCAAACCAACATGCTGGGTATCCTGGTCGGTGTGCTTTCTGGATTGGGTCATGCCGTTTACAGTTTGTTGGGACGCGCCGCTTCTCAACGTGGTCTCAATCCCTGGACAACGCTGCTATACACTTTTACTTTTGCCGCGTTCTTCCTGTTGATCATCAACTTGATTCCAGGAAACTTACTGCCAGGCACTGCTTCACAACCATCCGATTTGTTTGTGCTGGGTCGTTCACTGGTGGGTTGGGGCATTTTGCTGTTGTTGGCAGCCGGCCCGACAGTGGCTGGGTTTGGTCTTTATAATGTCAGCCTAAGTTTACTGCCTGCCAGTGTCGTCAATCTGCTGTTGACAACAGAACCAGTATTTACGGCCGTGTTGGCTATCATTTTGCTGGGTGAACAGTTGACAATGGCACAGTTGGGCGGCAGTTTACTGATTATGAGCGGGGTCTTGTTCTTACGCATTACACTGCTAAAAAACCCGATTTCTAAGCTGGTAGTTACAGTGGGACTCCCAATTATGTCTGTAATCCCCTTCCTGTTATAATCCCGCCGGTATGGATTCAGAAAAGAAAGATCAACGTCAACTTTGGATTGGGATTGGTATCAGCGTCGCCTCCCTGGCCATCCTATTTATCTTCATCAAACCGACCGATATCATTGACGCTTTTCGGCAAGCCAATCTCTTTTACCTCGGCATTGCCAGCTTCACCATCGTCATCTTCTTGTTTCTTCAGGGCGTCCGTTGGCGATTTCTACTTAACAATGAAATTAGCTTCCGCGAACTGTTTCATATTCAAAATATTGGTTACATGCTCAATATGTATCTGCCGGCTCGGTTGGGTGATTTTACCCGCGCCGTTTTAGTGGGCAGCGTCCCCCCGGTAACAATTGCCACCGGCCTTTCTACCATGCTTGTCGGCCGTATCATTGACATGATGTTTATGGTAGCTATCTTACCCTTTAGTTTGGTAGCTGTGCCTACCCTGCCGGAACAATTACGAGCGGCCGCTTTGGGCACTGGCGTCTTAGCTCTCGTCGCTATCATCATCCTAATTTTGGCCGCTAATATGCGGCCGTTAGCTGGTCGTATTGCCACGGCCGTTTTCAACCGCATCTCCTTCATGGACACTCAAACCTGGGTGCGCCGCATTGATGATTTGCTCAAAGGACTAGACAGCTTGACCCGGCTCAAAGATGG
>JAAEOP010001270.1 GCA_024223125.1 Chloroflexota bacterium | reverse complement strand
GCGTTTGATACGTTTTATGCCAAAAGTGGTGATTGCCGTGGTGCCTGGTTGGGCTGTAGGCGGAGGTCATAGTTTACACGTTGTGTGCGATTTAACTCTAGCCAGTAAAGAACACGCCATCTTCAAACAAACTGATGCCGATGTGACCAGCTTTGATGGCGGGTACGGCTCAGCATATCTGGCTAAAATGATTGGCCAAAAGCGGGCCCGAGAAATATTCTTTTTGGGAAGAAACTACTCTGCCCAAGATGCCTACGAAATGGGAATGGTGAATGCAGTGATTCCTCATGATGAACTGGAAGACACAGCCTACGAGTGGGCCCGGGAAATATTGGCCAAATCACCTACTTCCATAAAAATGCTCAAGTTTGCCTTCAACGCCACTGATGATGGGATGGTAGGGCAGCAGGTATTTGCCGGCGAAGCGACCCGGCTTGCCTATATGACCGATGAAGCTAAAGAAGGCAGAAATGCGTTTTTGGAAAAAAGAAAGCCGCGCTTTAAGAATATAAAGTGGCTTCCTTAAAAGAGATAATCAATGTCATTAAGTTAAGCACTTTTCAAGATTCAATGCCGAGGAAAACGTAGCCTGAGCTTTCCGAAGGGGCTACCAACTTAAGCCGCGACAGTGTTGGTTACAGCTTTAAAACTGTAACCGGTATTTTGCCGACTTAAGTCGGCGTGGGATTGGTTACGATTGAATAATCGTAACCAGCGTGTCTCGCCTTAAGTGCATAGCCTCCGAAGGCGATTTGGT
>JAAEOP010001269.1 GCA_024223125.1 Chloroflexota bacterium | reverse complement strand
TCCAGGCGCCCTCGGTGGCAGACTGTTTATTGATGGCGTTTCTGGTAATGTTGGTATTGGTGCAACAACCCCAGGAGCCAAACTCCAGGTAGGCAATTCAGGGGATGGAACAGTAGCCAGAGCCAATTCCTGGTTAGGATTTTCAGATGAACGGTACAAAACCGGGATTGCAGAGTTGGAAAATGCGTCAGAATTGGTGGCGCAATTGGAAGGGGTGCGCTTTAACTGGAAGGAGAGCGGCGAAGCATCCATTGGTTTTGTAGCCCAGGACGTGGCCGAGGTACTGCCGGAACTGGTACACGCGGATGAAGCCGGGTATCTGTCGGTTGACTACACAAAAATGACGCCGGTGCTGGTGGAAGCGCTGCAAGAACAACAGGCAACGATTACAACCCTACAAGAACAAAACGACCAGATGGCGCTGGAGTTAGCCGATATCCAGGCCCAACTGGCGGTAATGGATTCGTCACCGGCCCGTTTCCCTTTGTCCGGTTTAGGTTGGAGCCTGGGGTTCATTTTGTTGGCGGGCATAGGCTTATTTGTCTGGCAGCGACAGGAGGGTAATAAACGATGAAACATTTACTAAAGAATAAAAATCATTGGTGGCTGATAGCGGCCATAGGAGCGCTGGCAATAACGGCGGCGGTGGTTTTCGCTGGGAGTTCTCCCCGCTTCGGCGTCCCCTGGTGGACGGTAGACGGTGGCGGCGGCGAAAGCGGCGGCGGCAGTCAACGCTTTCATGTGGCGGGCACAATCGGGCAGCCGGACGCTGGCGCGGTTACCAGCAGCAGCAGTACCTATACTTTCAGCGGCGGCTTCTGGGAAGGCTACGATCTCCTGGCTGCGCCCACACCTACGCCTACGCCCACAGCCACACCTACACCCACAGACAGTGAGGTCTACTTGCCCGTTATCCAAAAACCCATCCCTTGTTTTAACGATGGGCCAGAACGCAATCCTAATAACTCTACGGCCGAGGCGGACGCCAACGGCCTGCTTTGTGACGGGGTAACCATCACCGGCTTGTTTGACGATCAGAGCGACTATTTTGCTATGCAAACTGGAACCAATGGGTTAATTGATATTACGCTAACAGGTTACACGGGGAATGACGCCCAAATTTTGCTGCTTTATCAGGGGAATTTGGTGGCACAGGGGGTTACTCCCGATTACCATATTCAGCATACCGGCCCGGCCGGACAATATCATATTCGTGTGTTTATTCCGGCCGCCAACAATGCCAATTATTCCCTAAACGTCAATTTCCCGTAAGGTTAATGGGCATCGGATATTGTCGTTCGGATATTGTCGTAGGGGCGAGGCAACCGGGTATAACCTCTGCCACACAAAACACCTCGTCTCCGGTTGCCTCGCCCCCGTCATCCAGTTTTGGTGTACAGCCGGGGTATTGTCCAACCGTACCAGGGCGAGGCGGTTGGATGGCAAGGT
>JAAEOP010001268.1 GCA_024223125.1 Chloroflexota bacterium | reverse complement strand
GCGACCTTATAATTTCCATGGAGACGGTCCGATTTTGTTAAAGTTAAAAGCATTTGCCGTTAATGCTTCTATTATTTGCCATCCGGAGTCAAAGTGCCCGAATTACCTGAAGTTCAAACTATTGTAAACGATCTAAATGCCGCCGATTTGATCGGCGTCTCAATTCGCCGTGCCGAAGTATTCTGGCCGCGAACTATTGCCGAGCCGGATGTAACCGCGTTCTGCCGGCGGATAAAAGGAAAAAAATTTACAACAATCCGTCGCCGCGGTAAATACCTGGTTTTTGATATCGACGATGGCAATACGCTACTGTTACATTTACGAATGTCCGGTCGTATTCATCTGGTCTCGACCAGTACTCCCCGAATAAAACATGAGCACGTCGTTCTCAGTTTCCATGACGGCCGGCAACTGCGTTTTCACGATCCACGTAAATTTGGCCGCTTAAATTTGGTAAAAAATCCTGAACGGATATTGGGACGTTTGGGACCGGAACCGCTGGCACCCGAATTTACCGCAAAAATGCTGACCAAAAGCTTAGAACAGCGCAAACGAATTTTAAAACCATTGCTGTTGGATCAGACATTTATCGCCGGGCTTGGGAACATCTATGTAGATGAAGCCCTGTGGGAAGCAAAGCTGCACCCTTGCCGAATAGCCGCCTCCCTGTCGGCTCAGGAAAGTAAAGCCCTGCATTGTGCCATTCCAAGGGTACTAAAAAGGGGCCTTAAAAATCTCGGTACTTCTCTGGGAACCGGCAAGGCCAATTTTTATTCGGTGGCCAACCACCAAGGCCGCAACAGTGATCAGCTGAAAGTATTTCGCCGCACGGCTCAGCCCTGCCCCCGCTGCAAAACACCTGTTGAACGGATCATCATCAGTCAGCGCGGAACCCATATATGTCCGAAGTGCCAGAGGTTGTAACCTGGAATAGTGAAACTTACTGATTACCTGACACCTTAATAAAGGAGGTTTCCTGATGCCTACCGGCGCCTGTGGAATCAACTGTGATGTCTGCAAATTAAATTTATTGGGAACCTGCTCCAGCTGCGATGTGGGAACAAGTCCGGATGCGGAAAAGAAACTTGCCGCCCAGCAACGGTTATTGGGAAGCACCTGCTCGGTCCTGGCGTGCGCCCATATGAATCAAATTGAATACTGCATGCGTGACTGCAATCAATTTCCCTGCGACAATTTTCGCAAAGGTCATTATCCTTTCAGCCGGACCTTCTTGGATATGCAGCAGCGGCGTCTCAAAGAAAGGCCACCGGCTCTTGCCCCCGACGGCTCGCATGTGACTGTGGCGGCAAAATACTGGAACCGGTTACAGCAAAAAGATATTAATATGCTTTGTAACGTGACGCTTTTTAGCTCTTTTTCATCCCATCAAATCATTTTTCACTTTCTGCGCGAAGATGTCATGGTGGACTTTGAAGACCGCTGCCTGAAGCGTCGGAAAGATACCTGCTGGGTAAAATCAGATGATCCGTTGCTGGAACTGGTAACGGTCATATATCTGATAAATGTCCAAGAAATCTATCCCATCGGCAGAGATATTGTCGGTGTAAAAGACCTCAGAGAAGGCCATTTTTTTCAGGGTCCTCACAAGCTTAAAATAGATCCTGTTGTGAAACGCTACAGCCGGGATTTAAACGGCTTCAGACAAACAGCAGAATATCTTAAGGGCGAAGCCCAAAATATGGCCGATGTCGCCTATAAGCTTTCACCCTTTCCCCGAATCCCGTTATACTACCTGCTCTGGAAAGGTGACGACGAATTTGAACCCAGAATGACCGTGCTGTTTGAACGATCCATCGAAAAGGTATTTGCCGCGGACGCCATTTGGGCACTTGTAAACCGAGTATCTACTGCACTGATAAAAGGCTCGCAGGAATAATTGACACGACTTTTAATCCTCCCCTTCGGCATCTTGTAATTATGTACTTATTGATACGCAAACAACAACATGATAACAAAATATTGATATGATTTCCAAGTGTTGTGACATCTTAACTTGTTAAAAACAGGAACCGGAATGGGAATAAAAGAAAGATCAGCCGCTCGCCAAAAACAAATCGTCGCTCATCGGGCCAAAGATTTCAGGGATGCAGAGCTCTGGGATCTTGATTTCTGGCAAAGCCGGACCCCGGAACAGCGCTTGTCTGC
>JAAEOP010001267.1 GCA_024223125.1 Chloroflexota bacterium | reverse complement strand
GCGGCCAATCCCTCCCGGCTTAATCGTAAGCTTTCTGGCGTGTCGCCATTGTGCCAGGCCGCCCGGGCCGAACGGGCATACAGCCGGGCCACCCCGTCTGCATCCTCCAGGGATTGATACAACGGAATGCCTTTTGTCCAGGTTTGCAAGGCCTCTGCGAAGCGGCTTTGCCGGGACAACGCCTCTCCCAGGCCTTCCAGCAGAGCGGCTTGTTCTGATGCGTAACACGAGAGGCCCAATGCGCTCCGAAACTGGCTTTCGGCCTCCTGGTTGGCATAGGAGGCCAGGGCGGCCTGCCCTGCCAGGGTGAAATACTTATACGCTTGCCGGTCTTCACCGGCTCTTTCAAAGTGGCGGGCGAGTATGGCGGCATGTTCATCCAACTGGTCAGCATACAAATCTTCCACCGCCGCCCCCACAGCCAGGTGTAATTGCTTCCGGTCAGTTCCCAATAGCGAGGCGTAGGCGGCATCTTGCACCAGGGCGTGCCGGAAGAGATATTCCAGGTCGGGTTCCAATTGGGCCAGGCGGATCAGCCCCGCCGATTCCAGCGTGCCCAGACGGCTCGATAAGATCATCTTGTCTCCTCTTCTCCCAATACCCGGGCCAATACCTGTACCGGGAACTGGCGTCCAATGACCGCTGCCACCCGCAGGGTGTGTTTGACATCTTCGGGCAGGCGGTCGATGCGCGCCAGCAGTAAGCCTTGTAAATTATCGGGAATGTCCACGTTTTCGATCTCCTTCCCGGCAACCCAATCGCCATTTTGTTGGACGATGGCGCCCTGGTCGATCAACATGCGGATTACTTCTTCCACAAAGAAAGGGTTGCCCTCGGATTTTTTGAGGATGGTTTTCCGCACCCGGCCCGGCAGCGCTTCGATCTTGAGCAGGTTGGCGACCAGTTTCCGGCTGTCGGTGTTAGAAAGGGCGTTTAGGGTCAATTCTGTCAGGCTCCCTCCTGTAATTTCCCGTGCGGTAGTTACGAGTTTCCAGCCTGGAGTGTCGCGCTCAGGGCGGGATACCAGGCAGAATAGGATGGGCGCGGCGGAGGCCAGTGGGAGCAATTTAATCAGCAATCCGGTTGAGGAGGGGTCGGCCCAGTGCAGGTCTTCAAGCACTAAGACCATCGGGCGGCGCGCGGCGAGCGCCAGCAGCAGGCGTTGGACAGCTTTTTGGTATTGGGTGCGTAGCGCTTGCGGGTCAAGCAATTGCACTCGTTTGAGCGCCGCACCGGTCAGGTTGAGCGAGAGCAGATGTCCCAGGTAGGGGTAGGTTTCCAGTGCGGAGTCGCCGAACAGGTCTTCGGTGAGGGTGCGCAGGGCCGCGCGGGTTTTAGGCTCGCCGGCTGCTTCGGGGGTGCGGATGATGGAGCGCAGGAGGTCGATCAGCAGGTGATAGGCCAGCCCTTGTCCGTAAGATAGGCAGCGTCCCTCGAACCACTGCGGGGGTTTGTGCGGGGGGGCGCTTGCGGCAGCTTTCCACTCGGCGATTAGCCGAGTCTTGCCCAGGCCCGGCTCGCCAACGATTAATGCCGCGCGCCCCACGCCAGCCCGCACAGTATCGCAGAGTTGGGTCAGCGCGGTCAGTTCGGGGTCGCGCCCCACCATTGGGCTTTGCAATCCGGCCAACCCCCGCAACTGGCCTGGTTTGGCTCTGGGGCCGCGTATCTGGTATACGTGTATCGGTTCGGCAAGCCCTTTGATGGCGATTGGTTCCAGTACGGCGCTTTCAAAGACGGGGTCAATGAAGGGGTAGGTGTTTTCGGAGACTAATACGGTCATCGGTTGGGCGGCAAATTTGATGCGGGAGACGAGGTTGACTGCGCCTCCTGTGGCGGTGTATTCGTATTTAAGATCGTCTTGGACCGCGCCAACGATGACTTGACCGGTGTTGATGGTGACGCGGATGGCGAACGCAAGACCGTACTCCTGGCGGATTTCTTCGGCGTATTCTTGGCTGGTGGCGATCAGGGCGAGGGCGGTGCGCACGGCTCGGATGGGGTCGTCTTCGTGCGCTACGGGCGCGCCATAGAAGGCGAGCAGCGAGTCGCCCAGCAAGCGGGCGATGGTGCCTTCGTAGCGGTAGATGTGGGGGGCCATGCGGTCGAACGCGCCGTTCATGACCGCCGCCCATGTTTCGAGGTCCACTTGGTCGGACAGGGCGGTGGAGCCAACCACGTCGACGAATAGGGCAGTTACCATCCGGCGTTCCCCCAATAAATGAACGGCGGCGCGCACTTTGTTGGCGAGCGGGTTGGGGGCCGCGGCCACGAGGCGGGTCAGGCGGGTTTCGTCGGCTGGGGTACACACGATGACCGGCTGGCCGCAGTGCATGCAGAAACGCGCGCCGGGCGGCAGTTCGGTCTGGCAGCTTGGGCAATTTAGGGTCAGCGCCTGACCGCAGTTCAGGCAGAACCGGGCGGCGGCGGGGTTTTTGGTTTGGCAGCGGGGACAGTTCATTGGTAGCACTTTCTCTACTTGTCGAGCAGGTGGGTGACAAACTTCCAAAACAACATCTGCCTTGGCTGGTTCATTGCCAACTGACATTCCAAGCTATTAATCATGATTCATGGTGTCTGACTCTTAATCTACGTAACATCAATTTCTTATGTGCTTTTCTGATCTGTTCTATTTCTTCTTTTGCCAACCCAATTGCATCCCTTAATATGATTGTATCGGTATAGTCCAGCAATGTGTCCAAATCTACTCCATTGCGGATTATTGCATCCACTTTGGCAAATTGTTCATCGCTTACAGAGATGAGTGGAATCCGTAAATTCTCTATTTCGCTAGGAACCAGTTCCAAAACACCCCCACCATAATGCCTACCCAGTAATTCCGCATATAAAAAAGTCAACGAATTCAAGAAGGAAAAAACCAAATCTTTGGCTCGCTCTTTGTAGGCGGGTTTCATTGTGACACGATACGCTGTATCTGTTGAGTACGCCCCCAATTTGTTTAGCGCCAATTTTGGAAAATGATGGCACCGTTTCAATAGGGCAATTTCAGATACCCAAACATACGGAACCACATACCAAGGTGCGCGAATGCGGCATTTATAACGAGTATGGAGGTTTTGTAATTCGCCCGAATGAATGTAGTCGACCATATTGGGTGGTAATTCTGTCACTGGAACATCTGGAAATTTCAAGAAATGGACATTTCTACCCGCTAATCTATTGGCTTCATGATCGGCAGCCGTGTAGAGGATGCCTTGTATCAAATTGCTTTTTGCCAACATGGGAGAAGATATTGCTTCTAATTGATAACGGTTCAAGATGGTATCATTCACTGCGAAAAACTTGTTTGCACCAGTTACAATGCCGATTTGGGCATCGGCGATAGATTCAAATACCTGAATTTGCTCGTTTCCTTGCAAGCGATTTAATAACTGCAATTCATTGTCGTTAAGCAATGCCAACATCCAGTTTCCGTTCCAATCCGGCAATGCAACATGGCGTGGGATAGTGGAAAGATCCAGCGTTTGCAAATCTTCCAGACTGTCCAGGTCAACAATCTGCAAATCAGCATGTTGTTGAGGAGCAATGTTGAACAAACTCAGTTGTGGGGTGTTGTTGTAGATAAGTGGTCGAAACGCTTGCGTATCCCGTTTTTCTGCCAGCAACAAGACCACGCCTTGCAAAGTCTCGCGAAAAACGATCTGGCGGAAATGGATAAGCGTGACTGAAATCATTTCTTGCTCTAGCAATAAACGCAACCCGTTTGCATGTTGAACGTGGAGAATTTCAGCGGGGATGACCATGGCTAAACGGCCGTTTGGCGCCAGATGCATCACACTGGCAATGACAAAGGGAACCCAGGCGTTTGTGCGTTTGGAAAAAGGGACATTGGCGCGTTCAAAAATGCGTTTGGCTTTATCCCGCTGTGCCGCTTCAAAGTATTGATACCGAATGTAGGGCGGGTTGCCAATAATTGCATCCCAACTGTTTCCATTTGCAGTTTCTATCCAATTGAAAAAATCATCGTTGATGATATCTACTTCGGTGGATAACTGTCGTAATGCGCTGCTAGAGTGGCTGGCTCTTTCTGCTTCTTGTGGAATGAGTTCCACAGCATCTACAAAAGCGGGAGCAAGTCTGTTGCCAGCGTTGATTTGTTTGGACAAGGCGTGCAGGAAACGACCGTCGCCACAGCTTGGTTCTAAAACTCGTTGGGGATGATGCGCCAACGCCCAACGGCTTAAAAAATCAGCGATAGGTGGGGGCGTATAATACCCACCACGTAATTTTTTAGCACTTTCCTGGGATTTGAAGTTCATGCCGGCAACTCAATTTGGTCAATCAGATGCGCGACATCATAAAGCTGGCTAATCATTGCGTCCAGATTATTCTTTATGGTTCGCTTTTGCCGTTCTAACCGACTGCGGTCAACATTTGACGTGGTTGCGTTCAATGTGCGACAAACAGCGTGCAGTTTTTGATTGGTAGCCACAATCTCTTGGTATGATTGATGACGAGAATTATCAGTTGTCGTATCTATGTTTGGGATGGGGATTTCTTTTAAGACGGCCGTCCCTCGTGCAAACCATCCTCCTCTAAACGGGCTGCCTCTTTTGCGACAGAAAAATTCAACTACCTTGTGATTGAGCAAAGCGTGAAGAAAGTAGAGATTATAGGGTGATTGCTTGTCTGCATTCCGAAATGCGGCAATTGCGCACTCCCCAGCTGTGCCACCAGACGCTAACAGCGTATTCGTTTCATCGTAAACGTACTTATCCCCCAGGCTGTTTACGCCCACGATAATCTTCGCTCGGTTCTCAAAAGCCGCTAACGCTTGCTGACGGCCAAAACGGTACCATTCATCAACAGGATACGGTTTGGGGCTGATGTCCCGCCGCGTTAATGTGTCACGGTTATGGTGCAACCACGCATACGCCAAAGGATAATTCGCTCGCATTGCCTGCGGGGAGATGAGTGTGGTGGTGAAACGACCATCCACAACATTAATTTCGTAAGGAAAAAGGACAAAAGCAGTCGCAGGCAGCGGATAGAAGGAACGTAATTCAGCAACATTACCCTCGTAAAAAGGTTTTAGGATTGATTTCTCTGCTTGCCATCTTCGGTTTTGTTGCATGAAAGAAATTGTATCCGCAGCACCATCCTCTTCCCAATCCGTTATGACATAAACGCTGTTGCGGCTGGTCTGTATGCCATTGACCACATCTGCCACATCCCCTAACAAAACAGTGTTAGACGACATCGCCTGTAACAAATCCAATTCATCTGGCGTGCCAGGCAATATCCACGCATTTTCACCGGAAATATAGCGACGCGGCAAACGCATGATTGTTGAATCTGGTTGATATTGCTGTAGCCAATCTTGAGGCGTGTTAATTCTTTCATAAAGCAATGGAATAGCTTCCGGGGCATCGGGACGCGATTTTGAGAAATACAACAAGCAGCTATACGTGGTTCGCCCCTGAAACAGTTGGGCATTCCCAAAATCAACAAGGCGCGTCAACTGGCTCTCACGAGAAAAAAGGGCGCGAACCTTTTTACCGGATTCGATATGGGAAAATTTTCGAGAAACAACCATACCGCAAACGCCGTCTGGTTTCAGCATTTGCTGCACAATACGTTCCAGAAAAAGGTAATATTTATCGAACTGCTTGTATGCCGTTTTGTAATGCCCGCGACGTTTATAAAAGTCGTATTCAACCGGCTCTAAATTCTTTATATGTTCCGTTTTTAAATAGGGTGGATTGCCAATCACGCAGTCAAATTGAGCGGGAATATCTTCCCCCCAGGTTAGCGGAGAACCTATAAGACGCGGATTATCATCATAGGTATAAATACGTTCATCAACTAATGAATCGCCATAGACAATATTACCCTCCAACGAGGGCAAAATGGCATTTGTTGCAGGAAGCGAGTCTGGTATTTCATCTTCTAATAATTTAACCAACAAACTAAAACGTGCAACCTCAACGGCTGAATAATCTCGATCCACGCCATAAACAGAATTTAGTAGCGCCCGCTTTTTCTCAAACGTCAATTGCCAACCATGTGCAGTTTGGTAGATGGATGATTGATCGCCAATAGACAGAAAAGCATCTGTCGCCGCTTCTATCAAATGAGCAAATGCCGCGACTAAAAACCCACCCGATCCACATGCCGGATCAATGATTTTTTTATCAAGAATCTCATCGAAACTCAGCGACGTAAAGACGGGTGTCAGGGTATCATAGACGATGCGCTGAATGAGCGGTTGGGGTGTGGGAACAATATCACGCCCTTCATTTTCCGGCTTGGGTTGTAATCGGGTTGTACCTTCGGAAATAACGATCCGTTCGTGCAGAAAATAATCGTAGACTTGCCCCAAAAATTCTGGTTCAAAGACGGCAAAAGTATAGGGCGCGGTAGGGAAATATAGTGAGTCAATGATTTCTGATACAGTTGTGCTGTTAAGACGAACTTGTTGATTGCCTGTAGTGCAAAGAGGGTCTTGCCGCGTATCAAACAATCCCGAATCAAACTTGTGATCTGCTTCCGACAGAAATGATACAAACGCGTCCCAACTATTTGTGGCTGCAATTTGTTGTAACTGTTGATATGTTTGTATGCCCCGATCCTCACACATTCGCAAGAACAAAACTCGTAGAATAAATCGCTCCACTAATTCGTTAACTGTTTGTTGGTTTGAATGGGGATTTTCTGCAACAATGTCCTGCGCCAGTTGCAACCGCCACCAATTCAGACGCTGTAAAAAGAATAAATCAACTGCTTCTTCGGGGCGATTTTTAGTTTGTGCGGAGAAACGTGCATCAAACTCGCCTGAATAGACAACTTCACGAGAGATTAAACGCCGAATTTCTGCTAGCCGGGTTATATACTCCGTGTAGTGAAAGCTATATAAACGGGAATGTGAAGATGGATGCTCAGGCGAAGGTTGTGCCGTGGTGTCGTAAATGATGAGATACTCAAAATTGGTCAAAATTGAGATTTTGAGATTTGCCGACCATCCGTATCGGCGTGTCTGAAATGCGGACGCGGATAGATTGATAATATCAGCGTTTGGCTTTTTGGCTTCCACGTAAAATTTTCGCTCGGGACCAAGTCGGAACTCATAATCTGGTCGTTTCGTTTGCTCGTTAATTACGACCCTGGTTTCTCTGACAACTTCCCGGAATTGCCGCGATAAATTACGCGCGTTGCGAACATCCCACCCGAGCAGTTCAAAGAATGGGTTGATGAAATCTTCTCGGATGTCAGTTTCGCTATACAAGCTATCATGACTGATATATTCGTGACGATACCGTTCATAGCGGGCAATCAAATCGTTCATAAGTAATCCAGGCTTAGTTTTTATTTCGCCATTACTGAATTGGGCAGTTAACCATTCGCCATGTCAACCATCATCCTGTTTTCAATGCTGTGATGGAATAGAGCAAAATTGGAACGCCCCAACAGAATGTAGAGTTTGGTGATGAAGAGATGGATGGTTGCCGGAATTATCCTTTTAGCAGGATACCAAATTATATCACTCTCGCACACCCCCACTCCTTTGATACTCATCACATTTTGAGCCAAGCCAGCCACCATTGCCTAAGTTATCACTTAATACAACCGAAGTTTGCGGATGACAGCACTTACATGCACAGCACAATGTATGGCTAACACCTCAAGTTCTCACCCCTCACACATAAATCCGCTTAATCCGCTCTTCTGCCAGGTCTTGCTCCAGGCGTTGCGCCCTGATGCGAATAATAGGGTCGGGGTCCTTCAGGCCCGCGGCCAATAAGTCGTCGCCCGCTGGAGAGAGCAGGTTGAGCGCGAGATAGATTATTTCTCCCTTTGTGGCGGGGTCTGACTCTTGATGATAGGCTTG
>JAAEOP010001266.1 GCA_024223125.1 Chloroflexota bacterium | reverse complement strand
GTATATTCCTTTAGCTGTTTTTCTACTTGCATTAATACACTAATGGTCGTCGGGCATACATCCGGGCAACCGGTGTAGCCAAAAAATAAAAACGACCACTGCTCCTTTAAATTGTCGCGGGTAAAACTGTTTCCGTACTGATCGACGAGTTTGAACTCCGGAATGCTGAGCGGCTCGTGTAGCAGGGTTGCCTGGGTATTTGCCTGTACCTGGCCCGGCATTTCCGGAGATTCGAGGAACTCTCTGGCAATCCAGGCCGTGCCAAGCACGGCCACGGCCATGCCGATGCCAAGCAGCATTTCAGCAAGACGAATCCTGGCAACAGCACGACTCAAAACAGGGGCTACAGGGCTGGTTTCGTCAACTCTTCCCTTTGTAGTTATACGGATGCCAATCTGGATCAATGGTCGGAATCTCGGGCCAATTACCATGTGGTGGTGGTGTCGTTGTAGTCCATTCCAGTGAATTGGATCCCCAGGGATTATCGGGGGCTTTTTCACCCCATATCGCCCCATGGATCCAATTGCCCAAAGCAAGCACAAACCCTATTCCTATTAATATCGATCCAATGGTCATGACCATCTGGTCGCTTTCGAATTGTGGCATGTGGGCGTAATCGTAGTAACGCCTGGGCATGCCGGCAAGGCCCATTTCCATCTGCGTCCAGAAGGCAACGTTGGTGCCGACAAATGAAAGCCAGAAACCGATTTTGCCGATTTTTTCGTTGTACATTCGACCGGTCATTTTAGGAAAAATGTAATAAACCCCCGCGAAAATGGCAAAGGTACCGGCCACGGCCATGACGTAGTGAAAATGACCGACGATGAAATAGGTATCCGAGATATGCAAATCCAGTGAAGGGATTGCATTCGGGATTCCCGTAAGCCCCCCGACGAGGAACAGAAAAATAAAACCCATGGCGTATTGCATCGGTGTTTTACTCAGATCAATGGCCCCCTTGTACATCGTGCCTACCAACCCGATCAGCATTAAACCGACTGGGACCGAAATCAACAACGTGGTAACCATTTGTCCGATCCGAATCCAGTCGGGCATGCCGGTAACAAACAAATGGTGAACCCAGACTTCACCGGAAACCAGCACGATGCCACCGAT
>JAAEOP010001265.1 GCA_024223125.1 Chloroflexota bacterium | reverse complement strand
GGCATGGTTCAGAATCCCGGAAAATTAGTTTTACATTAGGATTTGAAGGTTTTCATAATTTTAGGAAGCCGCCGCCTGATTTGATGCCAAAATCAGCTCCAAAGAGTGGATAGCTTATCCTAAAACGGCCATTTTGGATCAATTGCTCCAAAATTCACGCTTGCGGCCGCAAAAATATTTTTTTACCCGATTCGCTAATGTAAAACTGACTTGTGCCATGCCCTACTTCTTTAATAAATTTTTCTGAGAGGTTCAAGAACGAATTCTCGCTCATAAGGCATTGCTTGAATACTGAAGCCAAAATCTGCTGTTGAAAACTTAGATCCATGATCCCTCCATATTCTTCTCGGACCCATTTTTAACCATTCAACTGGAATGGTCTCTCGGCCTGCTGCGAGATATGCTGCTAGCCTACGGTTGTCAACCGAATATATCATGCCGCCCTTTAATCTATTAGCATACCCAAAATAGCCTTTTTTACGGTTGATCGCTTTTCCCCACTCATCCATAATATCATTTTTCCGGAAAATTTGAATTGGGGGCACGTCCAAATATAAGCCGGGATTATCAAGTAGGGTAAATACATTATCGCCAAGCGTATATTCCTTTGTAAAATAGGTGTAATATTTCTGTGTAAATCCAATGCGTCTTACATCAAACAACTCGGTATTTGGATTTTTCTCTTTATAAGCAGCCCATGATAAACAATCAATATTATGGACCAACACCCCCACTTCGAGGACGAAGTAGGTGTGGACACCCTTGACGGTGAAATTATACACCACCTCCGGCTCAGCGAGAACCACCCGCTCGATAGCCAACACCTGAGCAAAACCACCATCTTTGCGGCGTAAGCTATCACCCACCGCTACATCCTCCGCAGCGACCCAACCCCGGCCTTCAATGTAAATGGGGTGATTGGGGGTGACTTCCATTATCTCGCCGTCGATGGTTAGGTACAGCAGTTCAGCGACGGAATGGTTGGTCAGGTAGACGACCTCGAAGTAGCCGTATTCACCGGTATCGGGATCGAGGGCATAGACTTTGTCGCCCAGTTTGACCTCTTCAATCGGGACGAGGCCATCTTCGGTATGGACCAGGGTGCCGGCGGTAAAGGAGTTGTCGCAATCATCCAACCGGCGAGACGCCATCCCAACATCGCCAAGGTTATCTGTTTGGCGGAAGGCCTGATTACCATACGACCCCGGCAGCCCCGGCGTAGCGACGGCCAACACATCATAAACCAGGAAGGCGCACGAAGCAGAATCTCCGGCCAGACAGAAGCCGGCATCCAGGCCCAGGTCAACCGCATCAAAGAGGGTGTCGATGACCGCGCCGGTGCTGTCGGTGTGGTT
>JAAEOP010001264.1 GCA_024223125.1 Chloroflexota bacterium | reverse complement strand
GGAGCGGGTTGGTTTTCGGCGCTGATAAAGGGGCTGTCGGGCTGCACGGGGCGGGTTGTCTCTGACAGATGGACTTCAAAGGGGGCAGTCCGGACAACTCCCAACTCGTTTTCCATTACAAATTGCTTAATGAGGAAAACAAGTTCTATCACTGTAAATTGATGGTCGTAGCCGGGTGCGTTGGTCACGTAGAGCGTTCCTTCTATGATTTCATAGCGGTTGCCGTCATCGGGCAGGCGTAGATAATCCTCATAGGTCCACTCTCCCTGGACGGGCCAGGATGTCTGGCGGCCTAAGGGTTTTGGTAATTTTTCAGGGGTTGTAACAAGTGGCGTTACCATTATAAGACCTCCTATGACACCCACCTTGTTCCCAAACTCCAGTTTGGGAACAAGGTGGGTGTCATCCGGTGCGTGTGAAGCCCCGCTTCATACGCGGCTCCTTAAAAATCAGTTTGAAAGAGATTATACCTCTTCTATAAGGTCTGTTCAAATTGCCGGTGAAACCAAAAACCTCAAAATAAAAGAAGCGTATTGCCAATAACAAACATCCCTCCCAACGAGCTGAACACAATCT
>JAAEOP010001263.1 GCA_024223125.1 Chloroflexota bacterium | reverse complement strand
GGCCAGACGATGCCGGTCGATAAGAGCCTGAACCCGTTGAGCATAAGTGATATTTGTAGGGTCGGCGTCGCCCACCTCACCTCCAATAAATAGCAGGTGGGCGTCGATACCTTGTTGGCGCAGCAAGGCCAGGGCTTCAATCAATTCCTCGCCGCCTTTGCTCTCGTTGAGAAAGCCAAAGTAGGCCAGGAGTAGAGTGTTGTCTTGGACGTTATATTTGGCCCGCCAGGTGATTCGGTTAAAATTGGGCGGGGGTTGGGGTTCGGCGTTGTTGCCCAGAGGAATATGAGTAAGCAGGGGAGATTGGGAGATTGGGAGATTAGGGGATTGGTCCCTTCGGCTTGGCTCAGGACGGTAATTGGTAATTGGTAATTGGTTATTAGTCTCCTCTATATTGTTTAGGGCAGGAATTGCTAATTGTAGGGTATAAGTGTTTTCGCGGTCGGTGCAGATGACGGCATCGCTGTAGCGGGCCAGGGCCAGGATGGATTTCCAGCGAAAGGGCCCGGCTTTGGGGAAGATGTAGGGCATACGCAGGTCGTGGAAGGTGATCACCACTTTGGTAGTGGTGTGTCTCTTTTTTAAATACCAGGGCAACCAATTGATCCAGCCGCCGAGATCGAAAGCAGCGGCCTGGTACTGAATGTGTATCACATCAGGCTGGTGGGTGTTGAGAAATTTGGTGATGGCCGGCCAGCAGCGCCAGCCCCAGTTGGGGATAGTGGGGTAAATTGGTAATTGGTGATTGGGAGGAAGTGTCTCTTGCCAGCGGCGGGTGATGAGGATTGACGAGTCGGTGCCGAGGGGGGTTATATACTCGGTCAGGTGGGCAAGGTAGTCGGCGATGCCGCCTTGCATGGGGGGGTATTCGCCGGTGAGGAAGGTGACTTTAGGCATGGTTAGTTCGCCGGCAAGTAAGATGATACTAATGTATCTACAGCATATATTGGAGAACAAAACGACGGGGCATGAGTCCAAAATGCATTTTCGACTCCTGTTTGCTCGTGAATGGCGTAAATCTTGAGAGGTAGATTTATTAAGTGTAATGCATTGTGGTTTGACTGTAAAAGGATTTGACGTTTCACGTTTTATTCCTTTACAAATTGCGTAATACGTAACTATAGGCTTGCAT
>JAAEOP010001262.1 GCA_024223125.1 Chloroflexota bacterium | reverse complement strand
CATCTTTCGGAATTAATGGAAACAGTCCAAGTTTATAGTCAACAAAACCAGCAGCTTGGACAGCAACAAGTCCGGTTCGAATATGTTGCTGCTCCGTTAACGGTTTGGCCGGTTGTTGGGGCGCACGAATTTCTCGTTGCCATTGCTCCGCGTGATTATAATCGGTTATCCGTAATCGACGTGGGGCGCAGCCTGCAAAAAATAGTGCTTCATGCCACCCGCATGGGACTGGCGACATGTTGGATAGGTCCTGGAGCTGATCAGAAAAGCATTGTTGAACATCTTGCCGACAAGTTCGATCCAGCAACGGATCATGTGATTTGTGTCTGTGCAATTGGATATGAATCAATGTATAAACCACTACTCATTCGTTTGGTACAGAAACTTCAGCGCAAGCGCTTGGCACTACCAGACCTGTTTTTCTCCGACCATTCGTTTACAACTCCCTTGGATACTAAATCCAAACCTTTTAGCGATTATGGCCGCTGTTATGAAGTTTGTCAGTGGTCGCCATCATCTTACAATGGGCAAACAACGCGATGTGCGGCGGGCATGGAGCAGATTGGTGGTCAAGAAAAATTAATGCAGT
>JAAEOP010001261.1 GCA_024223125.1 Chloroflexota bacterium | reverse complement strand
GCGTTTGGTAGCTGGTGACAAAGAGCATGGGCCATCTGAGCATCGGCAGAGTAATATCGCGGATAATCTGCCAGGCCGAAGCGCCATCTACTTTGGCAGCCGTAATCAGGTCTTTGGGGATGGCTTCGATGGCCGAGGTGAAGATAATCATCCCAAATGAGGCACCCACAAAGCCGTTGACCAGGATGACAAACACCCAGGGGATTTCAGTGAGCCAGTAGGGTTGATGTTCAACCCCAAACCAGCCCAAAAACTGGTTGATGATGCCATACGGGGGCACCTGCACAAAACGCTGCCACATCACAATATAGACCACCGAGGGTGTGATGCGGGGCAAGAGCCACATCAACCGGAAGAAAAAGCTGGCCCGGCGATTGATATGGTTTGTCAGCAGAGCCAGGATTAAAGCCAGCCCCACATTGAAAAAGCCCAGGGTCATGACCACATAGAAGATGGTATTGCCCAGGATTTTGGGAAAGAATGTGTCGCTGAACATGCGGCGATAATTTTCCAGGCCGATGAAAGTCCAGGGATCACTGAAGTTCTTGCTGGCCAGGTCGGTCATACTGAGGGTGAACATCAGCACCACCGGGATGAGAAAGAAGATTATCACCAAAAAGGTGGCCGGACTCATAAAACTTAGTGCGCCCAGCGTGTTGCGGAAGGCTGGATTTTGGGCCATCACCGTGCGGATATCCAATACACCTGCTACGGTCATCGCCAGCAAGGCCAGAAAAACTATAATCAGGCCATATTGAAATTGCACCTCCATATCCATCCGCTCGGCAACCAGTTGGGCCCGGGCAAATTGTCCCCACAGAATAAGCAAGGTAATCAGGCTTAGGCCAAGTTTAATAAACCCGTCACTTTCAGCCACTCGCTGGCGCATAAAGGTGCTGTAAAGGGACAGCCCAAGAATAATTACGCTGACCACAGGAACCAGATAAGCGACCATTGAGCCACGAAAAAGAACATCACCGTTAGCTAGTTCAACAACAGGGCTGGCCCCAATCCGAACCCCGGTTAGTGAGCCAACAAGCGCACCGTCACTATTGATGAAGCCCAGCCACGGCAGAAAGAAGCCGATAAAGGCCACGACCGCACCGGTTACTGCCAGAATGGTGCTGGTCATTGTTGATGCTTTGACCGAGGGTGCGGTCGTCATTGCTTGATTTGTTGATGGCATAATGACTCCTCTTATTGAGTAGAGCTTGGAGACTGGAGATTGAAGATTTGCAATCTCCTAATCTCCTACAATAGTACATTTTCTTAGCAAAGGAGAGAAATGCACTGCTTCCCTCTCCAATCTATTTGCAAACTTAAGACCAAACCTGCCAGGTTTCCAAAACCTGGCAGGTTTTAGCCACGGCTTAAGTTTACACTTATGTATTAGCGAATAATTACATTATCGCCCAGCTCATTTTGCATCTGGTCAATAACCACATCAATGGCCTCTTCCGGGGTCAGATCGCCAGATTCCACCGCTTGAATACCCAGGTAGTAGGCTTCTGAATAAGAACTCCAATGCGGACTGTTGGGCAAAAAGGTGGTGTACTCCAGCATCGGCAGCGTTGCCCCCAGAAATTTGGCACTGGTGTAGGGAGCATAATCTATTTGAGACTTCAGCACCCCCAGGTGCCCGCTATCTATAGCGTAGGGGGTATTGAGTTCCTTGGTTGAAGCTTTAGCAATCAGTAATACGGCCAGATCGGGGTGTTCCGCCTGAGAGCTAACCATATAGACCAGCGGGTGGGTCAGGGTGATAGGCTGCCCCGTACCGTCTGCATTGGCCGGAATCAGCGCATAGCCCACATTCTCAAACAAATACTCTTCGCCACCCAGGTCACCCAGGTAGTTGTTGTACCAACTGGCCCAACGCCAAGTTCCCTCAAAGACAAAGACAACTTTATCAAAGGCAGCGGTATATTGTTTGTGAAAATCCCAGTCGCCGTCCAGCTTGTTAGGGCGGAGAATTTTACGAGTTTGGGTGGCATCGTACAGCAGATTGTAAACGTTTAACCAGGCATCCTTTTCAAAGATCAAGGCGTCTTCACCCTCTTCAACTACCGTACCGCCGGCCCCATAGTAGTAGTACAGGAAGTCAGGTCCGTTAACCGGACGATGCCACCAGCCGTCACCCTCTTCCACAATCCCGGCATCTACAGCCGCTTGAGCCGTATCGTACATATCTTGCCAAGTCCACTCACCCTTCTGAATACGTTCTGGTAAGCTTTCAAGTTCCTCTTCCGTCCAGCCCAGTTCGCGCAGTAGCGGCTTGCTGTAATAGAAGGGGCGGGCTTCGGCATCTTGCGGAATGGCCCAAGTTTTGCCGTCTAACAGGGTAGACTCCCACAGTTTGTCGATGACATCGTCCATTTCGGCATGGTCACCGATCATGTCTGAGAGATCG
>JAAEOP010001260.1 GCA_024223125.1 Chloroflexota bacterium | reverse complement strand
AGTGCCAGCGCGGCCTTTACGGTGCAAGAGTCTGAGCTAGAGCTGGCTAAATTCATCACCGGCCCGGGGGATGGTTCGCAGTTGCTCAAAGCCACCACGGCTGATACAAGGCAGACCATTACCTACACCTTAATGATTACCAACAACGGGCCGGATACGCTTCCAGCAGGTAGTGTGGTGAATGATACCCTGCCCACAGGCGTAACCCTGACAGGCGTTGGCAGTGTGAGCGGCACCATCACCAACACGGGCAATGCCGTCGCGTGGACGTTGCCTCAACTGTTGAATAATGAAGTCACAACAGCAACTATCACCGCCACAGTTGATGCGGGAACGACCAACCAAACCCTGACCAACACGGCCACTATTAATTCGGCCACGCAGGGCGATAGGGTTACGGTCAATAATGTCAGCACCGCTACTTTGACAGTTAACGGGGCTGATTTGGAAATTGGCAAATCAGTAACCCCTGTCTTACCCTTAGAAGGGGATACAATTACCTACACTATTGTTATCACCAACATTGCTGGCAATACCTCAACCAATATTGTCATCAGCGATATTTTACCGACGGGGATTACGTATGGCGGTTTGGTTTCAAGCTCGCCATCACAAGGCACATACCTCAATGGCTCCATTGGGGTTTGGAGCGGGATTACCCTAACCCTTAACTCAACCGCCTCGCTGGTCTTTACAGCCACGGTTGATGGTGGCACAGGGGGTAGCACGTTGGTCAATAGTACCGGTATCAGCAGCACCACCACCGAAGACCCAGTCAGTTCCAACAACAACGCCTCGGCCAGCATCACCGTAGCTACCTTTGATCTGGCTATTAGTAAGAGCAGCATCCGAGATACCAATACCGTAACTTACACCGTAACGGTGATTAACAACGGCCCCACCACAGCCCCCGGAGCTATCATCTCTGATACCGTACCGAGTGGCTTTGGTGGCACCTGGAATTGGAGTTGTACCGAAAGCAATGGAGCCACTTGTCCTAATGCTGCCGGTAGTGGTGACATCTATGAAACCAGTGGAGCCATACCCACCACCGGACAACTGGATTACACCATTACCGCCACTTTGGTAATTTCTACGGCAACCATCACCAATACAGCTACTGTAACCACCCCAACGGGGCTAGGTGATTCAACGCCCGGTAATAATACAGCAGTTGATGTTAGCAGCGTCTCCAGTGGTGATATTTATCTACCCATCATCATGAACAACTTTAGCCCACCACCGTCTGACCTGGTCATCACCGATATCCAGTTCATCAGCAACAATTTGGTAGTCACAGTCAAAAATGAAGGGCTTGGTTCGGTAGTCAACGCCTTCTGGCTGGATGTTTACTTTAAGCCAAACAGTGTCCCTAAGTATAATCAGGAGTGGTTCAAAATTGCCCCAGCCGGCGCCGTTTGGGGCGTAACCAAATCGTTGGCTCCCGGTGAATCGCTGGTCTTGGCTGTGGATGGCGCCTACTACTATCCCGGTAAGAGCAGCAGCAGTTTCCCGGCTAATGCCAAAGTTTATGGCTATGTCGACTCGATCAATCACGCTACATCATATGGTAATGTAAAAGAAACTAATGAGAGCAACAATCTGTTTGGCCCGGTCACCTCAAGCACGATTTCTAGTGTCGATGTAACCACCAGTCAAGTAATTAAACAAACGGGATTACCCACCAGAAACTAAAAAGGAATGTCTAATGTTAAAACTCAGACAGCTACACCTGATTCTATTTATGACGCTGATTTTAGTGAGTGGCATCCTGGTTTTACCGGTCATAGCTACTGGCCTACCACCCCGGGATGATCCCCCCAGCAACAGTACTGATAAGGATACTAATGATACTGATGATACTGATGACGACGAGGCTCCAGTGGGGGCTTATATTGAGCTTAAGGTTGATTTAGGCTTAGTGGGTAGTTGGAGCCACGTGGAGTGGCAAGATTCCAATGGTGATTGGCAGTCCGTGGATGGCTGGGCCGGCACAGTGGATGATCGAGGTTATCGACGCTCAAAACAGGCTGCCAGCGCCTAAAAACACCGTCAAGTGTTCATTTTTTCGTTTTTATGTGACCAGGAATGCAATTCCGCCTTTCCCAGGTCATTCTCGGCTGTGGGTCACCTCTTTTTTGTGGCCTTCTGTCAGCCAAAACTAAAGTTTTACGTTCTTGTGGAATCACCTCGACCACATCGAGCGAGACGTGCTGCGAGCGGCCGACTTGTTGGCCGCGAAGGGAATGGCGGTTGAGCCGGGTGCCTTGAGTGAACGCATAGCTTTGAGCGAAGAAGATCTGATCCTGGCCTTAGCCAAACTTGAACAGCGTGAACTCCTACGTTTCCGAGGAACTCCCACCACCTACGAGTTTATTTTTGATCTGCTTCGGCTATGGATTGCCCGTCGCCACCGGTTCTAATGCCCCGATCGGGATATCTTCACCTTTTTTTCTTCAAATTATGTCTTCATCGTTATATACTGACGGCAACACTGAAGAAAAACTCCCACACCGCATAAATCTTCTGTTTCGTTAAGTGACTTGGACCCTGGAGCATAATAAGTCTGCGTTTCCTTGCAGCCCAATATTGACCACGTATTATACTTATGGCCTGTCAATAGCCTAACCGATTATGCGTAATTCTTGGGTTTATAGGCTATTGTATACGCTATTAATGACTGGGGGTGTCATTTCCATTTGCGGGGTTATTACAGCCGTGTCTCCTGGCTTGTGAAAATCGGCAATTAGCAGGTAACCTCGGCTGCGTACATTTTTGATACACGGGTCTTCTCCCAAATAGTGTTCCAATTTTCACCGTAGAGTACGGATGAGGGGCCGGAGTAGCTGACCAGCCTCCTGCCGATCCGTCGTCAGATCGTGGGTGGCCTTGACAATATCGACGGGATTGACGATCTGGTTCGGCTGTTGGGCCAGTCGCTCCAATAGAAACATTTCTTTGGCCGTCAGGTCGATTTCCTGGTCGCCGACCCAGACTGACTCGATCAGGTTATTTCAATCAATACCGCTCTACTGCTTGCATACTTGTCCAATCTGTTTCTGGCTAGCCTATTTTGCTCTTTTCTTTTTTCGCCAACTATATTCGTGTCATCTTACTCACTATATTTCGAAAACTGTTTTTCGCATCCTGACTTTGAACTGCGTTGTTACTTCCTCCTGGTTTTTGCTTTCGTATATTATCATAGTATCATAGCTTCTCAGACAGCCAATATAAATGAAAAATGATAGTGTAATTTGTGGTAGCCGGTCTTTGGATAGAGTCGCCAGTTACATCCTGGCCTTTGAGGGCGACAGCCAGGCCGTATGGTTCCCCGGCAACTACAGCGATTACGAGGAGGATAGGCGTAAACGTTTGGGCGCGGCGGCGGATTGTCCTCACCGGATTACCTATCGCAAGCTGCGCCGAGATTGAGTAAATGAGGGATAGGCAATCGCTCAACAGTAGCAGGGCGTTAAACTAAAATCAGGACAAAATTGTGGTTTCGAGGAAAACGCTATGCTACCCACATTATTTCCTTAGGAATGGGAATTTAATAACTTGTGCATTTAACCAGGGTGTTATTTGGTTATTGGCCGTAGCCTGAGCTTGTCGAAGGTGATTCTGGCTTCGACAGGCTCAGCCAACGATTTCAAATGCACAAGTTATTTAGAACTCATTCCTTACTTGGTAGATGAAGAAAAAGCTGCTGATTATTTCAGCCACCAGACTTCCACCAGTTTCGAACAAAATCTTCCGACACACCAAAAGCGAGGGAAAAGAAATAATGAATGTTTACATTTTTCCAGGACAAGGCTCGCAAGAGCAGGGGATGGGCCAAGGGTTGTTTGATGAGGTGGCCGAGTTCACCATTTGGGAGCCGGAAATTGATGCACTTCTGGGCTACTCCATCCGACAGTTGTGTCTGGATGACCCAGAGCAGCGGCTGAAACAGACCCAATACACCCAGCCTGCCCTGTATATGGTCAATGCTTTGCACTACCTCAAAAAGCGGGCCGAAGGAACGACCCCGGACTACGTGGCCGGACACAGCCTGGGCGAATACAACGCGTTGCTGGTCGCCGGGGCTTTCGATTTTATGACCGGGTTACGACTGGTACAAAAGCGAGGTAAATTGATGGCCCAGGCCAAAGCGGGCAGTATGGCCGCGATCATCGGTCTGACCCCGGAACAGATTGGTGAAGCTTTGCAAGCCAACGGACTGACGGGCATTGATATGGCCAACTACAATGCCCCCTCGCAAATAGTCATTTCCGGGTCGGCGGCTGAAGTTGATCAGGCTGAAGCGGTACTGAATCAGGCCGGTGCCCGGTTGGTCATCCCCTTGCCGGTCAGTGCGGCCTTTCATTCACGACTTATGGAGCCGGCGGCCAAGGAATTTGCCGAATTTTTGTCCCCATT
>JAAEOP010001259.1 GCA_024223125.1 Chloroflexota bacterium | reverse complement strand
GCGGTTACGCTGACTGATGAGGCCACTGTGGCCGACTTATTGCATAACCTTCGCACGCAGCATCCGGCCTTAGAACAAAGAATCGACACGGCAATTCCGATGATAGCCGGTCGATATGCGGCCCAATCAGAGCGTTTATCAGCCGGGCAGGAAGTGGCGCTTCTTCTCCCGGTTGCGGGCGGATCTACATAAACCATAACGCGGTAAAGCCGCAAATGAACAATGAATAATGGAGCAATGAACAAATGATTCTGGAATACAACGCAAATGTTGCGAAGTAATACTATAAAAAAGTAAATAATACACACTACTTTAAGGAGGTATTAACTATGAGTATGGAACTCCAAATGGAGCCAAAAGTAGAGATCGGGGATCGACTCAATGGAGATGGCGCCGGGCATGAAACCGTGTATGTCGATCAATTTGTCGATGGTATCCTTGACCCTAATCGAGCTATGCTGGGCCCGGTGCGTGATGGGGGACACATTGTGGCCAACACGGCTCCGGGTTGTTGGGGGCCGATGATTACGCCGGAGATTCGAGGAGGGCATGAAGTTACCCAGCCTGTAGCCGTAGCCGGGGCCGAAGTTGGCGATGCGATTGCGATCCGTATCAAAGATATTACTGTCACCTCGCTGGCCACGGCCTCCGGTAATGATCAATGGATGGAAGGCCGCTTTTTGGGTGATCCATATGTGGCCGGTCGCTGCCCGGAGTGTGATACTTTATATCCCGAGACTTGCACGGAAGGGATTGGCCAAACCGCAGTCCGTTGTGTCAAGTGCGGAGCCGACGTTGCGCCTTTCACCTTTACCAATGGCTATACAATTGCCTTTGATGGTAACCGCATGGTAGGGGTCACTTTGCCTCAACAAGCATCTGAAGAAATTGCGCAAAACGCCCAACAATATGCGGCCTTGCCCGAGAAATCCATTCAAAATCCAATTCTGACCTTTGCTCCCCATGATTTGGTGGGATTGGTGGCCCGATTGCGGCCGTTTATGGGCCAACTGGGGACTACG
>JAAEOP010001258.1 GCA_024223125.1 Chloroflexota bacterium | reverse complement strand
GCGCTGCTATAAATCCCGCATTACCCGCGAATACGAGTACCAACGGAACGGCGACAAGATTTTATGCCTGTGCGGAAAGGAGATCGGCATTGACAAAGGGCGGCACATCAAAATGGTGAAGAAAGGATTCGTGTATTCAGGGATGAAGCTTAATTGACGGGAGACAGAAGACGGAGGACAGGGGCTGAATGTTCGGTCCCCGTCCTTCGTCCGATTCTCGATCTTCGATCTTTGATTATCAATCAGGAGATTCCATGCTCACATTTGACACACTCACAACCGAATTCCGCGCCATTGGCGTGGCCCCCGGCGACACGCTGCTCATCCACTCCTCGTACAAATCCTTTGGCGGGGTGGAGGTCGGGCCGCAAGCGGTGATTGACGCGCTTTTGGAGGTACTCACGCCCGAAGGCACGCTCATCATGCCCAATTTTAATTTCGGCTTTTGCAAAGGGCAGCCGTGGGATGTGCGGGAAACACCCTCGAAAATGGAGTATAGGCACTCCCTATTTACAGACAATAACACGTGGATACGCACATGAAATCTCAAGACACATCTCTGATAAGTACTATTCCCCTTCATCCACTTTGTTTGGGGCTTTACCCGATTTTGATGC
>JAAEOP010001257.1 GCA_024223125.1 Chloroflexota bacterium | reverse complement strand
TTGGGGGAAAGAAATTTTCTAAATTGCTAATATACGATGTCATTTTAGTTTTCGTGAAGTTTGTACAACAGACCTCAATAAAATTAGATGTTTTTCTCCTGTAGAATGGCTAATGTTAATAATTCACTGCGGGAATTGCTGTATTTATATTAGTACACAGTTAATGCCGCTTTATCTTGTATTGTCGTTATTCTACATGAAGAAAGCGTGAATATTGGTTATAAGTTGGTTATGAAATTTTTATATTGTAGGGTATTGGTACTAATTATAATGGCTATTTTGACATTGCTCGATGAAAGCATCTCCACCATCAACCCCAACCGTTGGCTTATAACCTACAACAATAGGGCCTAATATTAGAAGCTATTTCAGGGTCTTATAAAAGCGCTGCAAAATTACCATACGTAACCATTAACAAAGGGCAATTAACGGCCGTTGCGCCAATACAAAACCCCCAATCCCAACGCCAGCAACAACCCACCGCCCATAAAAATGAAAGAAAGGTTGGCAGCGGTGGCTGGCAGTTGGTTGTTACTAGCTGGTGTGGGTATGCTCTCAGCGACAGTGGTGGCGGGGATGGGCGTGTTGGTGGGTTGGTTTGTGGGCGCGGCTGCACTGATTTGCGTCGGAGTGGGCTGAATGGGAACGGCCGTAGCAGTAACTGTATCCGTTGGGCGTGGCGTTTGGCTGGGAATGTTGGTAAAGGTGGGTGTATCTGTAGCGGTTTGTATTGGCGCGGTAGTGGCTGTTTTGGTTATTTCTGTTTCGGCCGTGGGGGTGGCTGTGTCCGGGTCAGGCGTGTCTGTGGCTGGCGCAGTGTCAGCGGGTGGTGCGTCAACCGGAGGCACGCCCCCTTCCACCGCCTGAATGAGATAAGAAACCGGACCGCCAATCATGCAGTAATCTCCGGCCGTTTGTACACAAGGCGCGCCGGGCAAGTCTACTGTAAAAAGACCGTCTTGCGCCGCGATGGTTCGTCGGCTGCCCCACATATCTACCAGAACGGCCGTGTTCGCTGTTGCTTCAATCTGGGGCTGCTGTGGCGCTGGCAAACGAGAGAACAGCACATGCGTGATATAATCCCCCTGATCCAGCTTGACTTGCCCCACATGATCCCAGCGTTCCCGATTGGCGCTTTGTGTACCAGCCATGTAACGAATGGCAATTTGGTAGCTGCTAAAGGCCGGCCGCCGCGAGCCATCCAGCCGTAACAAACCAAACGGTTCCGGGTTGGCCGTTTCATCGCCAGGTACATCCTGCAATTTATAGACGGCAATTCGCTGCGCCCCGGCGGCCATGGCCACAGCCAACGCCTGGGGCATATAGGCGGCCTGTTCATCTAACGTCACCTGGAATGTCCAGTTAGAAACTGGCCAGGCAGGGTCCTTACTGGGCGGAGCATTCGTTTCTACCAGCCAGAGCGGTTTCCAGGGAATGCCGCGCCCCAAAACGGCTCCGTAAAAGGATTGGATGATGTTAAACACTGAATCGGGTTGAAAATATAGATGGGCGGTGATAGCGTCAAAGTAGTAATTGTTTTCGGCCGCGGCTGGATCGGTCACAATCACATCCATCAATTCATAAATGTAGTTGGGGTTCCAGAAGTAGGTGAAGGCCGGTAAATGGATTTTGACGTTGGGGTTGGTTTCTTTGGCTATTAGATAAGCCACTCGTTGTAGTTGGAAAAAGTCGTTGACGCTGCCGGACCAAGTATGTCCGGGCGCATTGGAATCGTTAATGTCTGGCTCGTTCCAGATAATCCAATGGCTGATACGGCCGTCATACCGGGAAACGGCCTGGCGCACAAAGTTGGCCCAAGTGTTGTTAGGGTCGTCGTGCGGCAGCCATAACCCGGCCGGCAGACTGCCATCTCGCGCCCAATCAGGAATGCCTATGAGTAAGCCGACGACGGTACGGCCGCTGCCGATTTCACCATCTATCTGACCTTCAGTGACTGTGGGCGTCCAACTGTCAGGACCGCCTGCCTGAACGTCGGCCCACTGAAAGCGTACCCGTGTCCAGGCTACCCCCAGATTATTGGCCTCAGTTGGATTTTCATAACTTTCGATAACCCCAAAGCGATAATCTACGGGTACCTGGGCTGGGTGGGCCGCTTGTTTGGATGGGGGAGCAGCGGCGGCCGGTTGGCGGCCGTTGACAAGCACAAGTACAAAAAGTAAACATAAAATAAATTTGAATGCTTTCATAATTTCTTGTATGTACGGATGGGGAAAACACGGATTTTCTTTTTTATCTGTGTTCCCCCTATCCGTGCATACTTCTTCCTGAACACTTTTACTATTTTGTGTTTTTATTTTGCAGTTGAACCGGTTGCTTGAAATCGTACAAACCATTGTCTAGCTGCCAACTATTTCCACAACTTGTATTGGGGCAAGACAAGAGATTGTTTTGAGGGTCAGGTAGGGGGGTTTTGCAGGTTGGGCAAGCGAAAAATGTACCGAGAGCGGCCGTTACTCCAGATAATGGATGCTCAATTTGCATAAAAATGCTGGGAGTTAGCTGCCACCAGTTTCCCGATAATTGTGACATCGAATCCATTGAAACAAGTAGTTTAGTGGGGATATTTTTTTTCAACGGGGCAAAACGATAATGGGAAACGGTGAGCGCGCGTCCAGGCGAAAAGCCAACCGCCGACAATTGCGACCGAATCCATCGGGGATGAAAATCAAAATTGAGTTCTACAAATTCAACCGGCTCTAAAGTAAAAGGAGACCATTCTTGCCGTTTCAGCAGGTAACGTGCTATTGCTTTTAAATTTTTTTTGTTGGCGAATTCGAGGATGTAACGGCCGTGAGGTTGGGCAATTCGGGCTAATTCAACAAACAATGCGGGGGCGTCGGCTGCGTGGTGCAGTGTCCGAATTTGTACCATCGTCGCAAACAGGCCTTCTACAAACGGCATCTGATACCAGTTACCAGCGACAAAGATAAAACGGGGATCATCCCCTAAACGAGTCTGGGCTTCCCTTAAAAGAGAACGAGAATAATCAAAAAGGACAACCTTATCATAGCCACGGTACTCATTTGCCAGACGGCCAAAGCCAGCCCCAATTTCAATAAGCGTTGTACCGGTAGCGGTCATCAGACGGCGCAAAGCAATGCGTTCAACCTGATCTTCGTAATCTCGTCCCTGGCCTTCCCAAAAACGTGTCCGGTAATCGGACCCTTCATAATCACAAACAGGAGGTAATTCAGTCATAGGGCCGAATTATACCGATTTTGCCGGGGACTGCCCGTAGCTACTCAGGTTCTAATACTGCTTCTGTGGAACGTTTGATAAATTCCTCATTATCTGCAGGTAGATTTGTTATCAGTTCATCCAGGGGCAAGAAAAGACCTTGTAGTTCTTGGAAAGGGACGCCCAATTCTGTTTGCTGCAATTCAATCTCCACAGGCACATCCATGACAACAGCCACAGATTGGTTCACCGGCACCATCATGTTCAATTCCACAGGCAAAGATGTGCCTGACGGCAGCGCTAAAGAAACTGTGCCATTGATGGAGCCACCCCCACCCGGCAAGAGAAATGTGGTATTCACACTTAGGGGAACTTCTTGCGTAAGTGTCACATTGGTTATGGCGCTAATAGGAATAGTTGTACTCAAGGGCATTTCGGTATCTAAAGAAATTGTTTGGGAGATGGTGGCCGAATTCATCATCACAAAACTATCGCTCAATCCCCCCACAATTGGTCCGGCAACGTTGGTCACAATGACCGGGAATATGAGCGGCGCTATTAATAACAAGACTAGAATCAATACAAAATTGATCACAAAGGAAAAGATGATGGCAAAGGACTTAAATGCCTGCCACGGTTTACCTTCCCAAAACCAGCTATTTCTTTCTTCCATTGTCTACCTCCAGATAAGACATCAGGTTGACATAGTATGAGTGACATTATGGTAACATGCTTTTGCAAAAGTGTAAACGGCCGTTATGTTTCCCGTGAAACAATTGCGATAACAGATGAATCGAGTAAAATTGTCATTGACTAGAATAAGCAGAGTAATGAAAACATCAACAAAGAAATGAGCAATCAAGAAAACATCGAAAACACATCTGAGCAACCATTGTCAATTAGACATGGCATGACAAATGATGTTGCTATATTCCTTGACCTGGACAATTTGGTTATTGGAGCCAAACAAGCCAACCTCACCTTTGACATCAATCTGATAGTAGACCACATCAAGAAAATGACAAACGGCCGTGTGGTACTGCGTCGTTCTTATGGTGATTGGCGGCAAAATCAGCAGCTCATGAAAAACCTGGCCGTGGCCGGGTTTACAACACAATCCACTATCCGTATTAACAACTTCAGCAAGAATCTGGCCGACATGCAAATTGTGGTGGATACGATGGATACGCTGATTGATGGGCATCAATACAGCACCTACGTCCTCATTACAGGGGACCGAGATTTCACGCCGCTGGTACAATCATTGCGTAAACGGGGTAAACGTGTCATCGGCCTGGGGGTGAAACATACGGCCAGCCGCAGCTTCGTGAGCTTGTGTGATCAGTATGTCTTTTATGAGGAAATTATCCCCACACCCAAACTGACAGATGCCCAGGTTGAATCATTGCTGCGATCTTCTATTGAAGAATTGACGAAAGACGAATCCCGCATACGAGCCAGTATCTTAAAACAACAATTGAATGAAAGTAGCAATGGCGCCTTTGACAAAACACCTCATGCCAGTGGTAGTTTTCGTAAATTTCTGGAAAAATACCCGCACCTTATTGAGGTGCAGCAGGTAGGCACGACTTTATATGTGCGTCAACCTCAAAAACAGGACCAGCAACGGCCGTTACACAAAAGGTATCGTAGCAGCTTAAAAAAGCAACGACTGCGTATCGTCCCCACAGAAGCTCGTTTCCAATTGTTGAAGGATATAATTACCGTCCTCTCAGAACGTAAAAAAGAACTTCGCTGGCGGGAATTGATTGATTTGCTATATGTTCGCTACCAGGATGAAGAACAGGATTTTTCTAAAAATGTTGTCAATTCTATTTTGCTTGTCGCCCGGCGTGCCCAGGTTGTACAGACGATTAAAGGGAGATCGCTGTCTACGGCCGTTGTTCTACTAGAACTAAAAGGTCCCAAAATGTTTCAAGAGGCTGTTATGCGCTGCGATGCTGCCTACCTGCGTGAAATCCTGGCTTTGGCCGAACCTTTCGATTTAGAAGAAGCAGCCATTGCTCTCTACTACACCCCCGGCCATACACGTTACTTAAAAGTGATCATGAAGAATATTGATCAGATTGATATCTAAACCCCGGTTGTCAGTGTTCAGTTGTCAGTGTTCAGGAATTCTTTGTGAGAAACAACGATTAATTACTGAAAACTGAACACCGATTACTGAACACCGATTACCAAGTCTCGATGTCCCAATCCTTTTTGATTGTCAATAAAATAGAGCTTTTCCGGTTTTAAGCGATACCAGTTAACTTTTTTCAACGCCATCAATATCTGTGACTTTGGTCGGGCGATAAAGGGATATTTGTGACGATAAAGGGACACGGCCGTATCTCGCAATCCCCCATCAACCAGACGCACCTCTCCCTCAAGTTGAATTCCCTGAATCGCCTGCCAATCCCGGTAATCTTCTTGAATGGTGGCGGCTACCTGTGGCTGGGTCGCTATGTTTTGAGCATGGCGAGTATGTCCGGCCGACAAAAAATAAAAATCAAACCCATCATTCACATAAAAAACAGCCGCTGCCCAAAGACCCATACGGCCGTGTGTCGCCAATGTCATTACTTGATGATCATCTAGATAAACTAAAGCTTCGTTCTTGATTTGCGTCATCTATCTGTTTTGCTCCTTGCCTTCGTACAAACAAATCTATCATCCGAATTTAATATCAGCTTCCAGACTAAGAGTAATACGGCTTCGATTAGTTTATTTTTCATTTTAGAAGATGTAGTCAGAATTCCCAATTACATCTACAATCTCATTGGTATCTATACAGTTACCAGAGATGCGACACACTTTTTCTTGTAAGTGCGTCGCACCTGATAATAACGCTCAATAATCATATCTTTGCGAGGTCATTGTGAAATCAATTTTTGTTTCTTCGTTACAATCGGGCAATGTTATAGAAAATGAATCGTTTATGCTACATGATGTCATTTTACGCAAAACGAAAGACGGCCGTCCTTTTCTATTAGGTAGTTTGCGCGATAAAACCGGCCAAGTTTCGTTTGTCTTTTGGGATGTGCCTGACTACATTTTATCCTGGGCACAGGCCGGGAAAATCGTTCTTGTCACCGGAAAAATTAACAATTATAAAGATGCCTTACAAGTCAATATCACGGACCTCAACAAAAGCCTTCAACCAGATATGGCTGCTTTTTTACCTACCAGCCAACGCTCCCGTGAATCAATGGTTGCCGAACTACGCGATATTATCGGTCTACTTGCCGACCCCTGGCAACAATTAACGTCAACTCTACTATTAGACGATGAACACTTTTTACAAACATTCGCTAATGCGCCGGCCGCTCGCAAAATGCATCATGCCTACATTGGCGGCTTGCTGGAACATAGCCTGAGCATGGCTAACATTGCCGATCAAATGGCCGACCATTACCCCTACGTGAATAGAGACTTGCTGGTAACGGGTACGCTCGTTCACGATATGGGTAAAGCCATTGAGTACGATCTGGAAGGTGGTTTTTCTTTTTCAGACGACGGCCGTCTAGTGGGTCATATCGTGCGGGCAGTCGTCATGGTTGAACAGGCTGCCCAAACATTAGAAACAATTTCCGAAGATGATTTGCGCGAATTGGTACATTTGATCACCTCACACCATGGTACCCACGAATGGGGATCCCCTACGGTACCTAAAACCTTAGAAGCCATTTTATTACATCAGATAGATTTGTTGGACAGCCGTATACAAGGGTATTTTGATTATTTAAATGATGACGCCAGCGAAACAAATTGGACCACAAAACGCAGCCACATGTTTAATACAGAACTGCGTTATCCTATTAATTACCCCAAAAATTTGACCTCGCCAGCAGACTCAAATGAATAAGGATACCCGCCAATTGGTGCAGGCTTTGCATGATGCACCCCCTCGCGTCGTTATCGTAACGGCCGGCGCCGGCACCGAAGCGCTCTCCAATTTACTCGGTGTAGCCGGGGCTACGCGCACATTATTAGAAGCGCTCGTTCCCTACAGCGAATCTTCCTTTAATAATTTTCTAGGCAAATCACCAAAATCATATGTTACGGCCAAAACAGCCCGACTGCTGGCCGGACGCGCTTACACACGGGCGCTCATGTTGGAGCCAGAACAGTTACCCATCATCGGCTTCGCTTGTACAGCTACAATCGCCACAGATCGGCCTAAAAGAGGTGAGCATCGCGCCTATATAACTACCTGGCAGCCAGAGAAAATGGATTCTTACAGCCTCCATTTGGAAAAAGGCAAACGCGCTCGTGGGGGCGAGGAACATCTCATCAGCATTATTATTTTGAATGCCTTGGCTACAGCTATGTCTATTAAACTGCAATTACCTGTTGTGTTACAAGGAAATGATGAACTTTCAATTCAACGGATAGATTTCACCGCCACAGCCAACCAATTAAGGCAAGAAGTAATTGATTTCTGGGGAGTGTCGGCCGACGGCCGAATTCTCCACACCCCTCCTACTGCAATCTTATCTGGGTCCTTCAACCCACTACATAACGGCCATCTGGAATTAGCGGCCGTTGCCCAAGAAATTCTTGCGACACCAGTTGCGTTTGAATGTACGGCCGTAAACGCCGATAAGCCTCCACTTACCACCACCGCATTACTTAACCGCATGTCCCAATTTGCCGGTCAATGGCCCGTCTATGCCAGCAACGCCCCCACATTTGTGCAAAAAGCACATTTATATTCAAAAGCAACTTTCATAGTCGGCTATGACACGGCCGAACGTATTTTACAAACAAAATATTACAATAACAGCGAAGCAAATATGCGGCAAGCTTTGTCTGAACTTCAAGAACAGGGCTGTTCCTTTTTAGTTGCCGGCCGCATAAACTCCAACGAAATTTTTCGTCATATCTCCAACCTCAATATCCCAGCAGGTTATGACAACCTGTTTCAAGCCATCCCGGACAACCTCTTTCGCCAGGACATCTCATCAACTCATATCCGTGCTAAATTGACATAAACTTAGTTGCCATGCAAAAAAAAGCACGTCGCTAAACGTGCCTTTCTCCATTCTTATTCTTAAACGATCTTTACATTCTACTAACTACTAACGAGGGTCAACTACAATCCGAACAGCTGTCCGCTCCTGCCCATCAATTAAAACTTCTACAAATGATGGCACACAAACAATATCAACCCCCTCTTCAGCCAGATAACCTTTGGCAATAACGATGGCTTTGACTGATTGATTGACAGCGCCAGCGCCAATCGCTTGCACTTCAGCCCGGTTGGTTTCGCGCATAACTCCAGCTATTGCCCCAGCTACAGCGGCGGTTCGAGAACGTGCAGATACTTTGATGATATTCATGAAGGGCCTCCAAGAAGATTATTAAGGATACAAGAACACAATTTTCCCAAAAACTAAAACTCAGGATATTGAATTCTAGCCAATTTACAAACAGCTTGTCAAGAAACGGCAAAAAAGAGTGCTTACGAGTTTGCTTAATCAGGTATAAAGTGACGCATATAACCCCATCATAAGTATTAACTTAAGCGAAGACCTCGCAGATTTTAACGCAAAACCTCAGAGGGGCGTAGATCATTTTGGAAACCTGCGAGGTCTTAAGTTAACGACAATGATAACCCCATATATATACTTTTCACTTAACATAAACTCACCTGTATTATTGAGAAAACTTTTTTTCTGTGGATAAGTGCCCTATTTCTGTGGAAAACTATCTGTAATTGTGGAAAAGTTTCAAGTCCAACTGACCTGAATTAAAGAGTAATTCCCATATATGGGGGGATGCATGATTATGGCCTGAACATATAGTTGTATCAAAATGGTGTTCCTTATTTGCGGGAGACTAACGGCCGTAACCTCTTAGAGGACTTTCCCCACGCTGTCCACAAAAAGAAAGAAGGGCCTTACTGAAAAACCCCGAACATACGCTGTTTTTGAGGCCAAGAAAACCAGATATGGCAAAAATCAACGTTCATCCACATATCAACAGCCCCTACTACAAACTACTAATAAAAGCATATAAGCAGATAACTATTTGGAAAACTTAAAGTAAACCTAAAACTACACCACCAGTGACTATCTACAATGAGCATACCAAATTGTGAACTGTTAGTAAGCTCACGCCGACAATATTCTAATTGGTGTTACAATGCACACCGCAAAAATTATCCTAAGGAGATTCCATGACAGACCTACGTACACAAATCTTTACCCTGGCCAAAGTATTAATTGCCACTGCCTGGGCTGATGGACAAATAACAGAAGAAGAACAGAATTGTCTAAAAGATCTCTTATTCCATTTACCCGATGCTGGCTTAGATGCCGGCATTCAGATGACATCTAAGGAGTGGGCCAGGCTAGAAATGTATATGGAAACCCCTATTGATGCTGAAGAACGGATGCGGCTGGTGTCCGATTTGCAAACTGTTATTAGCAAGTCAGAAGACAAACAGCTTGCCATAAACTACTTAAAACAACTTGCTTCTGCCGATGGCGAGCTTTCCCTAGAAGAGCAGCACATTATCAACGAGATTGAGAATGCCCTAAATGGGTCGCATACGAGTCTCATAGAGACGTTTAATCAATTTCTTGGTGGCGTCTTAGGGCGTCGCTCAAAAGCGGTTACACAGGCGCCTAACCGTGAGACATATTTTGCAGAGTTTGTGAAAAATAAAGTTTACTACGAAGTTAAACTACAGTTGGAACGAGAAGGACGCTCCCTGGATTTGTCTGATGAAGCAATGCGTAAGTTGGGGTTGGCTGGT
Source organism: Chloroflexota bacterium (assembly GCA_024223125.1). Next base: position 12,910 of record JAAEOP010001257.1, on the reverse strand, counting down.
GGCTTGATGGCGCGTGTGGCTCATGTTGACCGGGATGTCACGGCCGCAGAAAAGAAAAAAATAACTGCTGTCATTGCCCAATATTGGGACATAGCGCAGGAGACGGCCGTCTTCGTAGCTGATGTTGCTTTATCCTCCCTGGATGTTAGCTATGATTATTACCGCATGACTCGTGAATTTGGCCTCAGTACCACCCGTGAAGAACGCCTCAAATTCCTCAATGTTCTCTTTCAAATCGGCCTGGCTGACGGCTATGTAACTTTTGACGAAATAGAAGAGATCCGTCAGGTTGCCCGCGGTATCAACCTGACCCATGAAGATTTCATCAATGCCAAGCTGAAAATCCCCCGCGACAAACGTGACTAACAAAAAGACCCGTATCCATTTGGCGTGAAGATCAGTCGTCGAAGGCCAACTTCGCAGCCGTTGCCGCGAATCTATTCGTCACCTAAAGACAAGCTCGGTATCCATTATCCATCAACGGACTTTTTCGTTTTACCAGCATTTTATTCAAATGTTTTTCGACAAACTGATAATGGCGACTCAGGTTCATTCAAGCACAAGACAGTTACCTAGAGTTTTTTAAGTTTAACATTATTGGTGTACCAGGCGTAGAGAATGGGGATGAAGGCAGTTACGGCCGTGAACATGCCCATCAAAAACAATAGCCCCACGATAACAAAAGTCGGTTCCCAAACAAACCCCAGTAAAAACATGATGAAGGCCAGGGCAAACATGATTCCGGCCCCAATACCAATCCCCAAACTATATTTTTGTGCTTTTTTCATAGATGCTTTGTACGGGCCAATAAGGCGGCCGGTTTGTCCATGAATGTAAAGGGTGTGGGTCCGGTTATTATCATCGGTGTAGGTGGTGGTGTAGACGGGATAAAGGAGCTGTGTCCAATGGGTATTGTGATAGGTTGGCTGCCAGGTATGGCGGCGCACATGGTCGGCTGCTGCTGCTTGACGGCATTCGGCGGCGGCCGTTTGTTTGAGACCAATCTGAGCGTCGGGCCAGGCATCTTCTGGGGAACGGTTGGGCAGGCGGATGAGGCTGTGTTGTAAAATGTCGGGGGTATACGGCCGTGATTCTTTTAAATCAAACTGGCCTAACCGTTTCTCAATGTCTGGCTGTTCTTCCAGAGCTGGCGCTGTCTGATTGTCGTAATGGCGCTGCAAAGTTCCGGCGCGAGGCTGCCAACGAATCCGCGTTTCTTTCACTTTGCGCGTGTGCCAGTTGTTGTTACGGAACGCTTCTTTGTGGCTGACAATATCGTAGTTGAACCCCATTTCAGCCTGCCATTGGGCTTGCACACCGGCGTCTACCAGCCACATGGGGAGGTAGAGGGATTGGAGACGGCCGTGCAGTTTTTCGGCCGTTAAATCTTGCGGAGCCAACCAACCCTTTTTGGCAAAAGTGGTTAACTGTTGGCGGACGCGCTCTGTTTCATAGCGGAAGGGCAGCGTCAGTTCCGGTGGTTGGGTGTAAATGGGACGGTCAGCTTCGGTGTCTAAGGCTGTTAAATCTTGTTGGGCACAGTGGGGGCAGGGTAAGGGTAAACGGCCGTTGGGCAGTGCAAAAAGCCAATCACAATGTTCACAAACAGCCAATGTTAACTCAGTCTGCCAGGTCGTTGTCCAGTTTTCCATGTCCTTAAATATCATCCATTTTCATGGCCTGGTTCAAAGCGATGCCGCCAAAGATTAGCGCCAGCGCCACCAGGAAGAAGGTGATGAAGAAGGCCAGATTACCGCTTTCATTACCCGAAGCCAGTAAGAATGCGGCCACCAGGCCCAAAAATAAAGCAGGCATCAGAGCGCCGCCAACGGCCAGAATGATCCGCCGCCAATCAACCGGCCGCTGGCCGGTCACTTCCCCGTTTTGGCCGTTGGCTAAAATTTGGTAAGGTTTATGATTGTAACGGTAGACGGCAATGTACAGGGGCAGCAAAATGTAGCGCCAGTTTTCTTCGTTGAAGTTCATGTTCATGCTGAAATTGCGCATCCGCTGGGAGGTGGCCTGCGATTTACACGCTTTTTTTGTGCGCTCACGCATAGCCTGCCGCGCTTGCTGCCAGGCATCATCTAACGAGACGTCATAAGCTTGCGCCTGCACCCCGGCCAGATAACTGGGACTATATTCAACCAGTTCACGTAAGTCGAAGCGGTGCACGCGGCTTAAAAGTGTCTCGCTAATATTGCTGGCTCCATTCACCATCAAATCATCAAATTCTTGATTGGCGCGGCCGGATTCCCAGCGCCATTCTGTGTAGGTTCGAGTACGGCGATTCTTGCCAAAGCCGGTTGTTTTGGTTTTGGTATGGGCCACTTCGGCTTTCCAACTGGCGCTGGTTTTGGCGTCAAATGTCCAGGCGGATATGTATATGGGGGTGAAATCTGCACTATGTGCCAACCGCTGTAAATTGGCGGGCAGCATCCAACTACTACCCATCCAGGCGGCCGTATTTCCCCGTACCATTTCCGAATCCATTTTGAAAGGGACAATGAAGCGCGGCCGCAGCACATCTTGGGGCGCTTTTACCTGTACCACCTGGTTAGAATGACAAAAGGGGCAGGTGTGGGTCAGCGAGTCGGTGGGGACAGTGGTGTGGGCATCGCAGCGGCCGCAGACCAATTCTTTCCGTTCCGCGCCCCACCCCTGGGTAGCCCGTTCCATCGTTTCCACAGTAAATTCAAACTCTTCTGCCCCTTTGCCTACAAGGTCAACCTGGGGAGCTTCATAGTAGCCACAGAAGGAACAAGTCAGGCCACCGTCGTCGGCGCTGTACGCTTTGGAGGCATCACACTGGGGGCAGCGGAACTCCACCACTTCTTGATGCTTCTCATCGGGCGGTTTAGGCATCCAAACTTCAATGCCAGGTATGGTTGATTCTGTACGAATATAATCTGGAGGGGGAAATGGGTTACTCATTGTTTGTTATGCCATGAAGCCTGTTATGGTTGGATGCTGTGTCAGGCAGATTGCAGCACGGCCGTTTACAGACCCAATGTATGCCGTAATGCCTTATCCACTTTTTCCATTGGTAATGAGCCAATGATGCGATCAATTTCCGATTCAACCATAGTTGCCAGATTATTGGTCATCACGATTGAATCCGTGAGCAGTCCAAAGTATTATCCTTCTGTTGTAGAAAGCTGAATTGTTACCCGGCTGGGATGATTGGCGCGAAACATTCGGCTGGTAATCATAGAGATTATCAGTTGAGGTAAACCTGTTTGAAGATTATTAGCCTGAACAATTAAAGCTGGACGGACTTTAGCTGATTTCAGATCGGAATGTGGAAAAAGGACGAGGATAACATCACCGCGATTATAGGTTGGTTTTGGCTGCATCATAGTTATCATAGATGTCCATTTCAGGGCTATCCCATTCCGCGGCAAACGTGTTCAGGCGGGCACGTAAGTCGGCCGCTTGCGTTTCATCAATGCCTCGCGCGGCTAAACTGATGTCGTCCGGGGTAAGAAACGTGACAATAACAGGCGTGTTATCGCTGACATTACGTGGCGACTCTGTCAATTGAATTGTGCCATTACGGTAAACACCTTGAATTGCTGTTAACATCACTTGCTCCTTTTATTCATAAGCTGCGAATGTGATTAGTAAATGCCTGCCTCCGTTTCAGTATAACATAAGCGATTATTTCTGCCCTTCGGATGATGTATCTTATTTGAATTATTCAGCGGCAATAAGGTGTGTTGTTGACAACGGCCGTACCCCCCACCCAAAAAATCAAACCCGTTCTCTCAAACGGCCGAACGCATTCGTAGAATAACCTGACTAACAGGTATAATTTCTTTATGTCCATTCAACTCATCCGGCCGTATCAAGCCCAGGTCGAAAAAATCATCTGTTACGGTGGCAGCCGTAAAGAAAGCAGTGTTCGTAAACCATTCCAGGATTTACTGGAACATTATGCCCGGCAGCGCAATCTGGAGATAATGGCCTGAGGGTCGAAATTGAGAAGATGTTCGCCTAGTAAATTAGCAGGAGTTTGGCTACGGCCGTTAATCAAACGCAATCAACCCTGTACGCAAACCCATAATCACCGCCTGGGTGCGGGTAGATTGGTTCATTTTGGCAAAGATGCGTTTGACGTGGGTGTGGATGGTTGTTTCGCTGATGTTTAATTGTAAGGCCATTTCTTTGTAGGTAACCGGGGTAGCCATTAGCTGCAAGACTTCCAGTTCACGGGGGGAAAGGGAGATGGGTTGGGGGGACACGGCCGTTTGCCGGCTACGCGCCAATAATGCCTGCGTAATCTCTGAACCTAGATACCGTTGCCCACCAGCCACTACCCGAATGGCGTGACACAGACCATCAGAACTAATATCTTTATGCACAAAGCCATCTACGCCTTGATCGAGCGCATCGAGTACGGCCGTTTCCACCGGCGCGCCCGACAACAGAAGCGTATGCACAGAAGGCGTCTTTTTCTTGATGGCTTGCGCCGCTTGTAAACCGTCCATCTTCGGCATCTTCCAGTCGAGCAACGCTAGATGGGGAGTCGTATCTGCAACAAGGGAAACGGCTTCAGCGCCATTTTTAGCTTCGCCTACAACTTCAAAATCTTGTTCCTGGTTCAACACCAAAACCAAACCCTGGCGCACGACAGCATGATCATCAGCTATGAGGATGCGTGTTTTGTCATTCATGTTGTCCCTCACTGTACGCTGGAATGTCTATAACAATGGATGTACCTGCACCCGGCCGGCTAAAGATGTCACAACTTCCGCCCAATGAGCGTGTGCGGGCAACCATGCCACGCAGGCCAAAATGCTCGAAGCCGTGTTCCTGAGATAGAGCCGCGTGGGGTTCAAAGCCCCGGCCGTTGTCACGAATAGATAATGTAGCCCAATGATTGACTACATCTACACAAACGCTGGCTTCATCGGCGGCCGCGTGATGGACAATATTGGTCAGCGCTTCTTGCGAAATCCGATACAGACTGCGGCGAACGCGTGCAGAGAGCGCCCCAAAATCACCCCGAATATCAAAGCGAATTGTCAGCTTGTGCGCTTGCAATACGTCGTTGATATATTTTTGCAAATCCGTCTCAAATGCTTTGGCCGTTATCTCTTCTGGCCAGATGTCATGAATCGTGCGGCGGATTTCTTTGCGGACAGTTTCGGTGATAGTTAAGGCGCGTTCCAATTCGGGAATGGCCGTTTCTGGTTTGTCTGGTAGTAATTTGAGTGAGCCGCTGAGGGCAAAGGCGGCGCCAAATAAAGATTGAGAAACAGAGTCGTGAATATCCAAGGCGATGCGGGCGCGTTCCTCTTGCACGGCCGTCTCTTTGGCGCGGCGTTGTCTGGTCATCATCATTCCCAGAGTAACGGCCGTTTGTTGGGCAATCGCTTCCAAAGCGGGACGTAAGGTATCACCACCAATATCATGAGCCGCCGGTTCTACCAGCAAAACCCCAATTGGTTTTGTTCCCCAACACAGCGGGATAATCATTTCCCGGTCAAAATGGCTGTTCAAATTAGATTGGGGTTTTTCCACTAATTCAATGATTGCCCGCCGGCAGCCAAGATCGTTGGTCACGGCCGTTACAACCATCTCTTTTACCGCGGCCACATCGGCTGCCCCATTCAGCAATACCGTCAGATCATGCAGCGCCTTCAATTCCTGATGCACCGTTTGCAGTTCCGCACCTGTCTTCCTCAACTGGGCCAGCAAAACCGCCGCATAGCCAAATGTACCGCTAATCAGATAAAAGCCGATGATATTCACGGCCGTAGCAAACCAATCCACAACACCGCCATACACCTGTCTGTCAAAGAAAACGGCCAGTAGATAGAGGGGCGACAAAACCGTCACTGCTATAATCGCCCCCCGCAGTTGAAAAAAGAAAGCTGCTGCCAGGAGTGGATTGAGGGCATACAAATAGTAAGGCGACTGCCAACCCCCAGAAAGTGCGATAAACAAGGCTACCAATATGAACTCGATGAACAGCAAGGGCGGTTGCTTTTTCAGGGCGCGGTTTAGCTGTGAGAAAAATGTAGAGATGATGATGTTGAGAGTAACGGCCGTGAGCAACACCCACACGTATCGCCCTTCCCCATCCCCCCGATAATAAGAGAGAAACACAAATACAACCGCCGGCAGCAAACTAAGCCAACGATACAAAATCAACAATCGGAAAACACGATTCCGGTTCGTTATGTCCATCTTCAAACTACGATTCATTCACCCATTATGAGCGCTTTTTCAGGTTGAAACAACAGCCAATTTGCTAACCATGTTTATTATTGCTTGATTTTTAGTGGCCTGGCGAGGCAGGGGGACACGGCCGTATTAGCTGATTATGCGTATGTGTGTGGGAGTGGTTAATATTTTGTCAGTTGTAGCAAGGGGCTAAACGGCTGTTGGTATGGGGTGTGATTCCTTTTCAATATTAATGATGGCTGGTACAAACAGCGCCCCAATCCCCATAACAATCGTAATGATGCCACAGACGATATACCATATTCTTACCCCCACCGTATCCGAAAGCGGACCGGCAATTGCCAAACCGATAGGGTCTGTGAGAGCGGTACTGCTCAATACCACCGTAATCACCCGCCCCTGTAGCTCTGGCAGAATCGCTGTTTGCAGCACAGCCAATCTTAGACTGGTAACAAAAGATAGGGTGAAGCCAACTGTAAACATTCCCACAACGGCTATGGGAAAAGCCGCTGACGGCGCCAGACCAATCGAGATCATGCCCACTCCCATGAGCGCCAAAGCGATCATCGCTGTAGCCATCCGTCGTTTAAGTCCACCCCACAAACCCAGCGCCAAGCCGCCTATCACCAGTCCAATTCCCGCTGCTGATTGGAGCGAGGCCAACTGCAAGGCTCCGCCAGCAAAATGATCAGTCACCAAAAGCGGCATAAAGGCCAACGCCGGAGCCAATAAGAAATGCACCATCGCATAGACGCCAATCAACATCATGAGGCCGGGCCAACGCACGATGTAACGTAAACCCTGGCGTAACTCTCGCCACACAGAAGGACGAGGTGTCGTCTGTGCAGGTTGTGATTCTGTTGGCTGGGGAATGGTGATAAAGAGTAACGGAATGATGGCTGGCAAAGCAGTGATAACATCAAGCGCCAGGATACTTTGTAAGGGCAAGACGCTGAGTAACAAGGCGCCCATCAGAGGAGCCAGGATACTCATGGCCCCCCTCAGAGCGTTGTTTAGTCCGGCGATGCGTGAGTAATGTTTTTCCGGAACCATAAGCGTTGTCGAGACAATCATGGCGGGACCGTGAAAGGCGCCGCCTAAACCGCGAATGAACATGAGCAGGTAAACCAGGGTTATTTCTTTGATGTCCAAAGCAAAAAAGAGAGCCATTACCATCGTGGTAAAGGCGATGCTAATGTCGGAGATAAGCATGATGCGTCCACGCGGCCAACGGTCAACCAGTGTGCCAATAATAGGACTAAGCAGCACACGCGGGATAATGGTGACGATGCTGGCCAAAGCTAGAACAGTGGCCGAACCACTCTCCTCGGTTAACCACCAGATGAGGGCAAAGCTTACCAGGCTGCTGCCCAACAGGGAGATAGATTGTCCTGTCCAGATTGCGAGGAACGGCCGTATGGGACGCTTTTCTTCTTCATTTGTCATGATTTATTTGTTTTCTAATCAACGGGCATAGACCAATGAAGTGTATGAAACTGCCAGCCGCGATCGATTTTGATGAGAACGGCCGTTAACACCAACGGCCATTTGTGCCCCACTCCTAATTGTCGCTCACGCAACCGTCGCAACCCAAAGTGGGTTGCTTCCATTAAATTTTCGGCCGGCGTTTGATTCTCAGCCACCAGCAAATCTTTCATCTGCTCAAGGTAAAATGGCAGTGCTTTTTCAAACGTATCCGTTTGCGTCAATGCGCCGCTGGTTGACAGCCACGCCGTCTCATTATGAACTGTGATCTTGGCTCCAGCGATATCAAGGGTAACATCTCCCCAATGGGTCCAGTCAGATTCAATGATTTCACGCACGGCTTGTACTCCCTGAAACCATTCGTACCCATCGCGCACGGCCGCGCCAATGCCAATCATCTCAATATCATCTTGTGGCAGAAAAAGCTGCATGAATTCGCCCAGTTGAGCCACGTTGCGGGTCACGTACCCATCTTGAAGCCGTTGTAAAACATCACGGACAGAAGTCTCCATTATTTACTCCTTACATACCGATAACACGCCATGCCAAAATATTCAGTTTCTTCAATAAATTGCAGCCCCAATTTTTCCAACACCCGCTGCGAGGCGATATTTTCTGGATGGACAATGCCTACCGCTTCGGCCAAACCCAATTTGTCAAAACCGTATTGCAAAGCAGCCTCTCCCGCTTCGGTGGCAAAACCACGCCCCCAATAGCGGTGATCTAAAATGAAATCTATCTCCACTTCATCCGTTTCGGGAATATGTTGTAGACCGCATCGTCCCAACAACGCGCCCGTTGATTGTAGTTCCATCGCCCACAGACCGTACCCTTTTTCCTGCCAATGGTTAAGCAAACGGCCGATCATCCGCTCTACCTGTTCCTGTGAAGGAGTTTGTGTACCAGGGAAATATTTCAGGACATCTTTGCCATTTAGGATGTGGTGTAGGGGGGTGGCGTCTACAGGGGTAAACGGCCGTAAACACAATCTTCCAGTCGTTATGGTTGGTATTATCACATTCACTGGCGCACCTCTTTTTCATACATAATGCGGCTTTGGGCAGGACGCATTCCTACTCGTTCATACAAAGCAGGGGCATTCGTGGAGCTTTCTGTGTCCACAGTAAGCGCAACCTTCAATATCCCCCGCCGATGGAATTCGTGAAAAGCGTGCAACAGTAATGCTTTGCCGATGCCCCGCTTGCGCCATTCTGGGCGCACACCCAAATCGGTGATTAGTCCCATTTCGGCATCATCACCAAAAGTCGGCCATCCCATCAATGCGCCTGCCACCACATCACCATCCAGCGCCAAAAACCATAACGAGGAATCAAACTCTTCATCTTCAATGTTCCAATGTTGCCACTGTTCATAGGCGATGGGTACATGCCGCCAATGATCATTGAAAGCGGCTTCGATTGTTTCATACACGACGTAATCGTCTTGCCCCGCGACGTGAGCGCGAATCACAATTCCCTCCGGCCAGACTGGCGAATGAGGTAGGCTATCCATTGTTAACACCATCCTCCAGAAATAGCGGGTGACAGCGTAACCGTTGGTCTGGAAAAGCTGTTGTTTGGCTAGTTCACGGCCGTCTGCTCCAGCTAAAAGCACAACCTGACCTTCAGGCAAAGCGTGCGTCAACGCCTCTTCCTCTCGCCGATCTGCCCAGCCCAATAGATATGAACCAATTGTTTGCACATCGTATTGGGGGTGGATGTAAATCTGGATGGAAACTTGAATATGCGGTTTTAGTACGTCCCAAAATTCTAATATACCCACCAGCGTGTTATCTGGTGCAAAAACAAGATGGATATCTGTGGTAATGTCTAGCCCCGGCGTTTCCCACGCATTTTTCCTGTCGGCCACGCTCTCGCCAGCTTCGCCAGTTGCGGCTTGGGTGCAGGTATTCATGAGATCGACAACGGCCGTTACATCAGCCATCGTTGCGGCGCGTGCTTTATATTGTTTGGGGAAAGGAAATTCTGTTAGCATACTCATATTATTGAATCAATTCCTTCAATTTTGGTTTGGCGTCGCAAGCATAAACGGCTAAAGCGTTCATACGTTGCTTTGTAGTCACATCAATATCTGGCATATGCGTTTCAACCAATGCCAGTACTTCGTAAATCAGCGCATAAAGCATAATGAGCGATTTTTGTTTATCCCCTTCCAAAATATCTTGTACTTGCTGCCAGAAATGAGGCGGATGGATAGGCATTTTTTCCAGTTCATACGGAATCCAGCGATAGACTTTTGTTTATAACCAGTAGTTTCAAATCGCTCTTGCAAATCATCGGCCCACGTTTCCCACAAATCTAGTAACCATTCAGGTGCCCGGCACTTCATTACCAAGTCTACTGGAGTAGCACACTCGTTTATAAGTGCCGGGCACCTTGGGGGAGTGAATGATTACATAGTTTTACCCGCTCTTCTGGTTTCACTTCATGCTCCGGCCGTTTGGGGAAAAAGGTCGTTAGGGAACGCTCGTTTTTAACTTGGCAAGATTGGTTCACTCTTTCGAGAGTAAACCAATCTGGAAACTCAAAAGTTATTTACGGGCAAGCCCTTAGTAAAAGAGCCAACAACACAATGAAACCAATGACGGCCAGCGTCCATCGCCCATCGTTGCGTTAGATTAAGTTGGGGAATATCCTCAGTTGTTTGTGTCATCAGGTTTATCAATCGTCAAAGAATTTGTCACCGCTGTCAAAGTTATTGGCGACGGCCGTGTGAAAATGAGTTGCTTAACTATAGCGAATTTGTGTTGGAATGAGTAACGAAAAGCACTTTGACATATCCCATTTAGTTTGAATTCATACTAAATAGGTGTACATATGCGAGCGGAGGATTCTTTAGGCGGATTACTGGGCAAATCATCAAGGCTGATGCGAAATCAGTTGCACCATAATCTGCGGCAAGTAGAAAGTCAAATCACAGTTGAGCAATGGATATTGCTGGCTGAATTATGGTCCGAAGATGGATTGGCTCCGCTTGAATTATCAAAGCGATTGTTAAAACATAAAGCGTCTATCACCAGTCTCTTGAAAAGAGCTGGAAAATCTGGTTATGTGTATCGTCAGCAAGACAGTCAGGATCGTCGGGCGAAAAAGGTCTTTTTGACGGATAAAGGAAGGCAGTTGGAAGCGTCTTTAATCCCTGTCGCCATACAAACGATCATGAGCGCAACAGACGGCATCAATCCTGACCATCTGGCGATTACAACCAGCGTCTTAAAGCAGTTAATCAGCAATCTAACCGTCAACCAGATATAGCCAGCCCCAGAATATTAAGAAGATACAAGAAAAGGAGAATATTATGATTTACAGGAAAATGAGTATTGTTAGTTTAGTTGTTATGTCCGTTTTGTTATGTGTGTTGGCAGGTTGCGGGAATTCTACGCCTGCAGAAGCGGAGGCAACGGCCGTACCCCCCACAGATTTCCCCCCAACCGCAGAATCCGCCCAGCCGCCGGCAGAAACAACCACCCAATGGAACCCCGATCCGACACAAAATATCCACGTCACAAATTTGGGCGGCGATCATGTCCTCCCCCGCATCGTAATCGGCAATAAAGGTGATATTTATGTGGCCTGGTTTTCCAACCAAAACTTGGAAAATTATGATGTGCGTATGCAGCGGTATGATGCGGCGGGAAATGCACAGTGGGGGGAAAACGGCCGTGTCATCAGCGATAACAAATCCAACACATGGATCAGCGATTACGCCTTCACAAAAGACAACGACGGCAATCTCATCCTGATTTTTCAAGATATAAGAAACGGTAGTAGCAATCTCTACGCCTACAAATTTTCGCCAGACGGCGACCCGTTGTGGGGTGAAGATGGATTGCAGATAACCGATAATGAAGGATTTGGCGGTCCATCGCCAACAACCGTAAGTACGCCAAATCATATCGCCTTGTTATGGGATCAAGATACAGCCGACGCTCCAAAACTAGTCATACAGAAATTAACGCCTGGCGGCGAAAAAGTTTGGGGAGATGACGGTCTTGTTGTGCCAGGGCAAGAAACAGAATCTTTCATACAAGGCGTGATGGTTTTTGGCGGCGGGTGACCAAATCATTTTGGTGTACGGCATAGAGAACCAGGTTGGGTCGCAAATCATGTCCATCTACGCCCAAAAATTAGATAAGGATGGTAACTTTATCTGGAATGACGGTGAGCCTGTTTTATTGCACGAATCTGTTCCTTTTTTCATTCAACCAACGGTGTTAAGCGATGGCGCTGACGGCGCGTATATTGGTTGGTACACCACTGACCTTAAAGGTTTTGTGCAACATCTGGATGCTGACGGTCAACTACTCCTGCTCGAAGGTGGTGCGCCGCTCGTCGCTTCCGGTACAAATTTGCAGATTGCGCCCCGTTTGCAGCTTTCTCCTGACAAAAACGAGTTATTTGCCTTTTGGATGGATACAGATATGCATCAAAGAGAAAGAGGATTGAGCGGGCAGAAGATGTCGCCGACGGGTGAGTTGTTGTGGGGGGAAAACGGCCGCAATTACGTTGAACTTTCCCGTGCCGAACTAGACATGATTACCCCCCGCCTGACAAGCGGTAACATTATCGTATTCTACATGCAGGGCGAAACGGCCGAAAATGAATATTCCCTGGAAATGCGGCTGAAAGCGATGCTGATTGACAGCAATGGGGATCCCGTCTGGGATCAACCCGCTGTCCTGTCTTCCTTATTGACCGATAAAAGAGATCTGGTTGTTGATGTGACGGGCGAGCAAGAATGGGTTGCGGTTTGGAGTGATGGCCTGGAAAGCGGCCGTGACACAGGGCGCGAAATCCTCATGCAAAATCTGCCCGTATCGGGGTTAAACCAATTGGCAAATCCAGCCTCTGTTTTTTGTGGTGAACAAGGGGGTACGCTGGAACTCCGCACCGATGATGATGGCGGTCAATATGGTATGTGTGTCTTTGAAGATGGCAGCGAATGTGAAGAATGGGCTTTTTATCGTGGAGAGTGTAAACCGGGTGGGTAATTTTTGTAAGCGTTCAGGGGGCTACCAAGACCCTAAGGGTTTTTTTACTCTTGAGAACACTATTGTATTGGGCACAAAAACCCTTAGGAATGGGGATTTTATTAAACCCCGAACTTGTCATACCTGCGAAGGCAGGTATCCATCTTTTTAGTCGAGTGGATTCCCGCCTTCGCGGGAATGACAAATTAAAGTTCATGGGATTATTTAATCCTCATTCCTTAG
>JAAEOP010001256.1 GCA_024223125.1 Chloroflexota bacterium | reverse complement strand
TCAGCGCCCCGGTGATGGTAATAATCCCGCTCTGCCACGGGGCCAAGTTTTGCACAGCCCAGACGTAGGGCGGGGCGTATCCTGTATCAGTAATAACGAGGCCATCAGTTACGATAGCCGTGATTGAAAAGAAAGCTGGCAGGCTGTCGGTGAGGACGATTTGGGTGGCGGTGAGGAGGCCCCGGTTGGTAACCGCGAGCGTGAAGGTCATAGCCCCACCAGGGGTGACTTCTGAGGGAGAAACCGTTTTTTCAAGAGCCACATCCACGAGTTGGGCCTCATAAGCCCCCATATCTGCGATGGGCGGGGAGCCAATCCCGGTGTCCGGCACGGCGGGGATGTCCACGAAGCGCGGGTTGCCATCAAGGTCGGTGGTAACGGTGACACCGAGGTTGTCCCCGGCGTCAATAGCGGGGGAAGTGAGCTGCAGGTGCAGGTTACCGCTAGCAGGATCCACGAAGAGCGGGTTGGTGTCGAGATTGCCGCCGCCGTCTGTGCCTAATGCGGTATCCCAGCCCGCGCCGCTGCCGCCAGAATCCTGAATGTCGCTGTAGGAGATGGCAGGAATGCTGCTACCATTATTGTGAATTTGTTCTCCATTAGGAGCAGTATTGCCCCACAGAACGGCGTTGATGAGCGTTGGATTGCTGTTGGCGGAGTTGTACATCCCCCCCCCATTGGTTGCCACGTTGCTAGAGAAAGTCACGTTGGTTAATGTAGGACTGCTTTGACTATTGGACATTCCGCCACCGCTTAGTTGGATTGCTGAATTATTAGAAAAGATCACGTTGGTTAGTACAGGGTTGCTGTGAGACGTGTTCTTCATTCCTCCCCCTAAATCGCTGGCCGAATTATTGGTAAAGGTGACGTTGGTTAGTATTGGGTTGCTGGTGTATTGATTGAACATTCCCCCACCACCATCCCAGAATCCACTGCCAAGTGCAGAATTGCCAGTGAATATAACCTTGGTCAGGATGGGATCGCTGTCGTAATTGTACATCCCCCCGCCGTTGTCTGCTGAGTTATTAGAGAAGCTCACATCCATTAGCAAGGGGTTACTTCGGTCATTGGACATCCCACCACCATAGTTGCCAATATTATTATCAATTACCACATTGGTTAATAAGGGGTTGCTATTGTAGTTATATATGCCGCCGCCACGAGACGCAGAATTATTAAAAAAAACGACATGTTGTAAGGATGGATGGGTGCCTGAATTGTGTAACCCTCCACCATAACTTGAAGCAATGTTATTGGAGAAAGTAACATTGCTTAGAATGGGCCTAATACCATCGTTGTACATGCCCCCTCCGTGACTTGCACTATTGTTATTGAAGGTGACATGTGTGAGCCACGAGTAACCGTTCGTGTTATACATTCCCCCACCACGAAATGCAGAATTCTCAGTGAAGGTAATATTAGACAAAATGGAAGTTCCGCCTGTACTATTTATATATAGCCCACCCCCGCTGTTGGAAGCAGAATTGTTAAGAAAGACGCCATTTGTTAGCGTAATGCTATAACTTGCATATATTCCCCCACCGCGATAGGATGCATTACCATAGAAGATAACATCAGTTAGATTAGGACCTCCCCCACTGTTATGTAGCCCACCTCCCTGACTAGAAGCGAAGTTACCAGCAAAGATAATATTTGTTAATGTAGGGTTACTATTACGATTAAGCATTCCGCCGCCAGTGGTATGGGAATAGTAGATATGGGGGTAGTCTGCTTTCCCCGCCGTAATCGTAAAACCATCCACGGTAACGGTCTCCGTCACGCCGCCCCCGGTTGTTACGTGATAAGCGTTATCCCCCACAATACTCGCCGTGTTCGTCACGACGCCGTACGGGTCGGTGAGGTCGTTGTTGTCCAGGTCGCCGCTGAGGACGGTGATGTGGGTCTCCCAATCTCGCTGGTCAAGGCTGGTTTCAGTGCCATCGAAGCCGCCGTAGAGGGCGACGCCTTCGACCAGGGTGAAGGTTGCGGTGCGCGGGCTGCCGGGGTCGGTGCGCAGGGTGGGAGTGTACACGCCCTGCGCAACCCAGATTTGGTCGCCGTTCACGGATGGGGTAAGGGCATCCTGCACATTGGTGTAGGCGTCTGTCCATGAGATGCCGGTGGCGGCTCCGGTGGCGGCGTGGTCGACATAGATGGTGGCCGCGGCCAGCGCGCTTTGGATGCTGTCCCATTCGGGCGCGGTAAGGCCGTCGGGCGTCTGGCCGGGTTCAATTTGCTGGGGCTGCCCGTCGGCGGGCTGCGCTGCGGCTACGTCCGGGGTCTTATTCCCCGCCAGCGCGGGGGAGACGGCGCTCATCAGAAAAGCGATGACGAGTAAGATGGAGAGATATTTGAAGCGGGTTGATTTTGTATACATGGGGATGTTCTCCTTTGGAAAATAGGGATTTGGGACTGCTGATTAGGGGGTTAGGGCTGTGAGCGCCAAATGGCTCGATTACTTGAGCCGCGCCCGGGTTGAGACCTGGCAGGTTTCCGCGGGTGCTTTTGCAATGGATAACTGCCCGGTTGGGGCATGTTCTCCGTTGGACGCAGCCGTGTAAAACCAGGTCTGCCCTGAGCCTGTCGAATGGGTCTGGCCTCGAGC
>JAAEOP010001255.1 GCA_024223125.1 Chloroflexota bacterium | reverse complement strand
TGGCCTGACAGAAACAGACACCGGACTTGGAGACCCACAGCGCACTATGGCCGGCTCGATTCGGGATGAACGGCGATCACGCCGAAGCGGATTCGGGCGGGCAAGGGAAACGATACGGACCACGCTAAACAGGGAGGTACTCCCAGAGTATCTTGAATTCATCTGGGTTGAAAATGACCCAGAGAGCCAAGCCCAGTCCGGCCGGGCGTTCCTGGTCACGGCTCAGGCACTTAAAGCCTCAAAAGAGGCCGGATTCATCACGGCACAGGAGGCACAAGCGCAACTGGTCAAGGCCGGTCTGATAACGGTTGATGTCGAAGAACCAGAGGAACAGGAAGCCCCACCTCTACAGATACCCGGCAAAGCACAGGAAGAAGAGGAGCAACCGAAGCCCGACGACAAAAAGTTGCCGTCTGAGGGTGGCCGAGGGGGGGTGACCGGCAAAGCGGAATTAGGCGACCAAAAAATAGCAGGGGTACCGAAAGACAGCGACTATTTCGACCAGCTGGCGGGTGTGTTCCGCCAGGCGTTTGACGGGATGGTAGGGCGTATGGGCGATCCTCAAATAATGCGACTGGTCAAGGTTGCCACCCGGTCTATGTTTCCCGATGTGACTCAAGCGTTTCTGAACATAGAAGCGCAGGACGTTAACGACTGGCAAACCGAACGGCTTAAAGCGTGGTTTGGGGAGCCAAGCGAGTTTGACGAATTCCCCGACGTGATGAAGGCCACCAGCGAGACATTGAGCGAGATAGCCAAAACGTTGGCAAAAGATGCGTGGTGGATGTTCCCCACCGACGTCTCCCCGGCAGCCGCTATTATTTTACGGCTGGCATTTAGTGAGGGGGCAACCGAAGCGGCTCAGGACGTTCAGGAATTTTTGTACACGGAAGGATTGAGGGACCAACCCCAGATAATCGGGATGTCGTTTGACCTGAAAAACCCAAAAACCATAGAGCTATTGGAGAAAAGCGCAGCCCAACTTGTGACGAATGTCAACGACGGTACCAAGTTTTATTTGCAACGTATCATCACGGCGGGCGTTGACGAGGGGTTGTCTAGTCCGGCCATTGCGGAGATGATACGCGAAGGGGCAACGGCTGAAGACATACTAAATCAGGCCGGGTATACAGGCAGGGTAATTGATACGGTCAAGTCCGAAGTGGGCAATATGACCCGTGCCCGGCTAACCAGCATTGTCAACACCGAGATAAACAAAGCCGAATCGGAAGGGCGGCGATTGCAGTGGCGTGAGATGGGATTGACCAGGAAACAATGGTTGCACAGCGGATTGGACGCACCTTGCCCGTTTTGTTCTGCCAACATTGCGCGGGGATTCATCGATATTGATATGCCGTTCGTTGGCGTGTTCGGGGAGATACAGACCCCCCCCGCGCACCCGACCGTCGATCATTGTCACATTGCCTTTGACGAAAAGGAATTGATGGGCAAAGCCGATACGCTGAAAGTTTGGACGGGAGATTGACCCGGTTGATTGTTGTGGTTTCAAAGCCCCCAATGTTGGCGCGTTGGGGGCTTTTTGATTCTCATTGGTAAGGGTAGGGTAAGCGGCTAGACAAATTTGGTTGTATGTGGTATAATCAAGTTACTAAGTTAAACATTAGCAATTATTTAGTTAATCTAACTGAAGAAATATACCAAAACGAGGGGAACTAATGCACGTAGAAGCAATTTCTAACGGGATGGGGTCACAGTCTGTTTATCTACTCGTTTTGGCAATAGAAGGTCACATTGAGTGTGATGTGTCAGTATCTGCTGACACAGGTTCGGAGAATGACCGAGTTTGGAGTACAGGGGAGAGAACAAGCTCGAAAGAATATTTTGAACGGGTTATTTACCCCCTGGCTACCAAAAACGGGATTGACGCTGTTTTCGTGAGAGCAAAAGACAAAGACGGGCAAGAATTGCCCGCCATTGTGGACCTCTTGAAAAAGGGGAAGACTGCCGGAGTCCCTCTTTTTGGCGACAATGGCGGGAGGCTAAATCAATCCTGCACGAGCAAGTACAAAATCAGGGCAGTTAGGCAAGAATTGAGAAAAATAGGAGCGAAAACGGCTAGAGTCGCTTTGGGGCTGACTGTATCTGAGGTAGAAAGAATCAAACCAAGTGACGTGAAATGGTGTGAAAATTATTGGCCTCTTGTCGAATTCGGGGTTTATCGGTCAGAAATTCAAGCAAGGCTAACTCAGGCAGGTATTCCTTTCCTGTTGTCAACTGAGTGTGATTTTTGTCCTCACAAGGACAAAGCCAGATGGGACCGAACCGCTCGTGATATGATAGACGAAATCGAAAAAATCGAGGACGGGCTTCCTGGTCTTTTTTTTACAAGCAATAGGATACCGATTAAGGAAAGTATTAAAAAGCAAAATTCAGGTCAATTAGAGTTCGGATGTGACGATGGCGGATATTGTTGGGTTTAGCCCCCCCCAAGGCCGGGAGGCCGGAAAGGAAACATTTTTAAAATGGAATCTATAGAATGGCGTTTTACTGACTCTCGTCTCCCTGCTGAAAATCAAGAAATGCTTGGGGCTGAAGAATACCGAAAATGCAAAAATGGGCATATAAATTTTATATCTTCCTATCTCCAATTCCAAAAGGGCAAACCTAAAACATTGTTTTGTAGTGAGTGCGGTACCGAGATATTCAGATGGAGCGGATTCGTAGTGACAAGAATTGAAATGCGATGATGAAACCTAAACAACACGGCGGCGCAAGAGCCGTCAAGCGCAACGACGATGGGCGTCTACGGTGTAAAATGGAAAATGGGAAATCTACCACCATTAGGCTACCAGAAGCCCACCTGGAGCGGATGAGGCAGAAATACGGGCGAAATTGGGGGGATGTTGTGCGGCGGTTGATTGCGGAGCATCTTGCAAAGGAGAAATGATGATACAGGCCAGTAAATTAAGACCTATAGCAGAAAAGTTGATGACCGCAATGAGTCCGTTTTGCCATCGGGTGGAAATAGCCGGAAGCCTGCGCCGGGGCAAGTCGGAGTGTAAAGATTTAGAGATTGTGGCACAACCGCGAACCATTGAAAAGCGTGATATGTTCGGAGAAGTCCGTTCTGAGTTGGAATTGTCGGAACTGGATAACTGCCTAACTACGCTGGTTGATAATGGCGTATTGCTGACGTCCGCCAAAAATGGCGAACGCTACAAACAATACATTATTTGTGATGTACATCCGCTAAAACTTGACCTGTTCATAGTTCGTTCACCGGCCCAATGGGGCGCAATTTACACGATTCGGACTGGCCCCGCTGCCTTTAGCAAAAAACTTGTGACTTTACGTCGGTACGGGGGTTATCTCCCCGGCCAATTTAAGCAAAAAAATGGGGCTTTGTGGGAAAATGGTACTCTGGTAGAGACCCCAACCGAACACGCATATTTTGACGTCCTGGGGCTAGACTGGATTACACCTGAGAATAGGCAATGAAGTTGGTTGGTTGCAAACCGCGAGTATGTGTGATATACTGAAATTGCGAGATTAACCGAGTTTGCCAGCGTGTCTAAAGCCAAGTACAATTACAAAAACGTCTCAGGGCCGGTTTGTCTCGCAACACACGGTGATCCCTGAGGCGTTTTTTT
>JAAEOP010001254.1 GCA_024223125.1 Chloroflexota bacterium | reverse complement strand
GCGGATACGGGGCAAGTGTCCGCTTGAATTGGCTGGTTATGATATTTCTCGAATGCCGTTAACGGCCATTGTCGCCGGCTGGAGTCCCGATTTGCCCTTGGAAACGGGGGGCAATTTTGTCCCCAAACTGTAACGGTCTCAGGTACTTGGCCCATGCAGCTCTCCAGTTAAGCTATACAGCTTAATGATAGTCCCCGATTTCAACCTCATCTTCCAGTCAGGATTGGTCTAGGCCATCGGTGCTACTGGATATGTACCCGACAGTGTATTGAGTACACAATTAACTACGCCGTGACGCGGCGCACTGACGCGATGTTAGCAAGCCCTGTAAAAGGCTTCAATCATTTATTAACTAGCACAATTTTACTTCTGATCCATTCAACATAATCTTCATATGGATATTTTGCTTTATCTGGAGAAGATATTCGGATGATTATGTTAATAATTTCTTCATGCGTGGCTTTTAGACGGTAGCCATTAGTTTGGAGAAAAATCATAAGAACCGATGTTCCGGTACGTTTGTTTCCATCGTGAAATATGTGTCCTGCGCTGATAATCCAAGATAACTTTGCTGCCTTTTCCACCACAGTAGGATACCGATCAATACCAAAAAGTGGGTACTGAATTGCATCAAGTACCCACTCAAGGCTTCCCGAACTTCGCAAATTATCGCCACCACTATAGGTTCCACCTGTGCTTTCAATATGATAACGATTAAGTCTGACGATGTCCTCTCTGGTTGGAAAGATTATAACTTGGCCAGTGTCTCCCATAGCTCAGTGTGTTCCTGAATTACTTGCTTGGCTATTTCATCCCATGCACTTCTTTTAGTGGTTTTAATAACAGGTGCATTTATGTCAAAGAAGCTCAAATTCAAACTGCTTGGCAAAACCATTGCCTCGATAGTGCTTGTTGTTTGTGAAGAAAGACCAGGTCTAACCTCGTATAATTCTAATTTTCTTAACATGTCATTTATCCCCTATGCTAATTTCCACGTCTTTTTAGAAAGCCAATGGAATTCTCTTTGAGTAATCGCCGCAATATCTATTTGTCCACCACAAAGCTCAGGCCCAATAACAAAGCGGAACCGACCAATCACTACATTAATCATGTAATTTGCATACTCGATTGCGTCTTGCAATGGCATCTGTGGGAAGGGTATTTGATATTGAAGTGGGTTCAAGGCTTCATGCAATTCTTCCATTGGTATGTCGTATTTTTCAGAGATGATTTGCATGACACCATCATCTCGACCAAAATGCAATCGTACCGCAGGTTCCGTTATCCCAAACCAATTTGCGCCAAAATCTGGCTTTCCATTTATGTCAGGTCGTTGATTAGTGATGTCTTTATCAAATGGAAGTACAAATCGCCAAATTTCTGGGAAAAAACCTTGTTCAGAATAACCTGCAACAACAATACCTAAACCGGGGCGTCCTTCTTCAGGCATGTCCTTGAATTCTTCTTGATGAGCGTTACTCAAATGTGCTAACAGTCCTTTTGCACAAGCCTCAACACTATACGTTTCATCAGTATTTTTCTCCCGAAACAATTCTAAAGATTGCCACCCTGAATTATATTCCCACTCACGCACCAAACTTTCTATCGTGCGCTGACCAATATATGCTTGTCCCCAAGTTAGAACACCTATCGGTAAATCGCTTCCAATTTGAAGCAATTTTTTTGCATTATAAAATGTTTGAAGAATGCCTTCTTCTAAAACACCACTTGGCCCCAACACCCGACCAGAGAGCGTGGCGGCACTATCCGCAGCTAATACTAAACCTTCACTCACTTTGACAACTATGACAACACTCATTGAAAAATCCTTCTAAAATTACTTTGATAGTTATAGTATACATGCCAAATTCAATTGGTAAACTTAAATGCGACAAGAATGGATAGTGGCTTGCTAACATAGTATTATATGATGGCCGTCATCCCCCACCCTCCGCGAACCAAACCATCCAATTATCCAACATTGTGCTTTGCACTTCTTCCGGCAGAGCGATGAAGGGCAGCAACAGTAGAACGGTGCGGTTGCTGCTGAAATCATCTACAGTTGCCTGACCAACGATTTGGCCGCTGGCTTCACTTTCTGGGCCGCGTAAAAAGAACACGGCCGTACCATCTCCAATCTCGCCGGCAATCGCGTCAGACAATATCGTGTCATACGGCTCATCCAGCACAATCACCTCCCCTTCTGTAAAGCCTTCAATCAAAGCCGGGTCGTCGGCCGCAATTTCCAAATCAACCACAGAACCCAACTCAATTTCACCCAGCAGCGCTGTCACCAAAGGCGGGGAAGAACCGGTCATGAACAATGCTCCTCCAGAGTCGGCATATGCCAGAATAATAAATACATCATCATCTGAGAGGGCGTCAGGGTTTTGATAATCGCCCGAATCCCAGATGAGCAAATCTGTTCCTTCAAGCGTTTCCTCTGTCAAAGGCCCATCATCAGAAGAGACCCAGGTTGTGATCTCATATGAACTGCCCAGTAAAGAAATGAACGCATCGGCGCTGGTAATGCCATCCCCGATGGGGTCGCCCTTGTCATCTACAAAGAGGAAGATGTTTTCAATAGCGCCCGGTTCCTCGATCCCGCCTCCGGAATCGGGGTCTGGCGCTTCGCCTGACTCGGTGACGGTGAGGATGTAACTGCCGCCGTCATCGAAGAAATCACGGACGACAATGGTGTAACGGCCGTCGCTCTCAATTTCCGCCCCAAGTATTTCCTCTACCTCCCCGGAAAACGTGGTATCTGTTGAAGTCACAAAGTTATTGTCAGCGTCATACAGTTCCAGAACCGCATCCAATTCCTCGCCAGCTTCCAGGGTAATATCAATAACGGCCGGACCATCCACAAACCCCCAGGCATCGCTCTCTTCCTCCGCCAACTCCCCTTCAATCAAATCGCCAACAGCAATGCTGCCCTGGTAAATGGCGTTCAAATCGGGGAGGTCTGCGCCTATGTCCGGCTCTTCCGTCTGGTCACCGTCGCCTATGTCTTCTTTCGCTTGATCTTCAGGCAAACCGCCGGTTAGCAATTCCGCTTCAACTTCTTCATCTTCAATGCCGGTGGGGCATAAGGCCAGATTATCCTGTACCAGACAACTGCCCAAAGCGCCATCACTGTCTAGAGGAATGAGACCATGCAGTAGGCCGACACTGTAATCCAACCCATCTTTGCTGGCTGCCAGAACGACAACCAAACGCTGTCCGCCACTTTCACTTTCATCCAACAATATCAACGCTGTGCCTGACATTTGAATTGTGCCCAGGTTAGAGTGGATCAGGCGGATGGGTTCTGGTTCGGGTTCGGCCGTAGCCATTTCTTCCGGCTCTTCTGCTGTGGTTTCTTTCTCGTCCCCTTCTTTGGAAGTTTCTTCGGCATCGGCTTCCTCAGTTTCCTCGGCTTCCAATTCGGCCAATTCTGCCTCCGTCAATATCGGCGGCTCGATGGTGAAGGTAATGCCGTAGGATGCCAGAATGTCGGCCACCTCTTCGGATTGGTTGTACAGTCCCAAATACAATGTGTCGGCGTCAGATGTGGGAGCGGCCGCTAAATTCAATTCTTTGTCTACCTGTTGAAATGCTTCTTGCAGGGTAATTACCTGGTCAAAAGCGCCTGGCCCCAGGTCTGGCGCACCAGTATACACCAGGTCAACCGGCCGTTCATAAAAGTAGGGGAAATCGGTCAGAACGTAACCGCGGGCATCCGTTTCAGTTAAAAAATCGGCGATGTGGGCAATGAAACGGCCATTGTCCAACACTGTGTAATAAGGAGCCATCAAAAAATGGATGTCGCTCACGGCCAATACCCGACCTTCTTCACTGGTAGCCGCCAAAGTCAACCCACCGGGGCGGTCTGTGTCTGATGTCCAGGTATGGTCATCTCCCGCCAACAGCGCTTCGGCTCGTGGTCCCACATCTAACGAATGCGCTCCATAAAAAACGATGGGGCCTAAATCGGCCGTTAACTCACTTTCAGCAAAGCCATTTTCCGACACAATAATATTGCGGAAGTTGCCTTCGTTGTCGGTCATGTTGTAGAGATAATCCCCATTAAAACCCACATCAAATTCATTAGCCAAACTGTTCAACGGTATTTCATCATCATCAATGATGATGGTGAAACTAAATAAATCCTCTTCCACAGAAATTTCATATCGGGTAGGGTCGCCGGCCAAAAACAAACGGCCGCCCCGATCAACAAAATCTTTAACCGCCTGGAGTTCGGCAAAGGAAAAGGCTTGCAGTGGGGTGATGACGACAAAAGCATTGGCTGCTCGCAAAGAAGCGGCCAGATTACCGCCGCTAAAAGGAATCATCTCATACCCACGATCAGAGAGACGGCCGCTTAAATACCCCAACTCATCCAGTGTAAATTGATTGTTGTGAGCCACATCCAGCAAAACAGCCCCTTGCCCTGTTTGGGGATCATCTATAAAGGAAAGTGATTTGGGAGTGGTGACGGCCGTGACCACATCCGCCGGTTTATACGTAGGTATAGACGGCCGTTCCACCTGATTCAACTCATAATAAGTCAAGCGACGGTAAATAAATGGCACGGCCAACAACAGAACAAAAACAATTAGATAAACAATTCCTCGACGCATAGCAGATTCCTTAATAAAAATGAATAATGAATTGTGAAGTGTTGTCGTCCCGTATTTCATTCACAATTCATTATTCATTATTCATTTTTTCTTCTTTTTATTGCCCAGACGGAAATTCCATATAACGGTAATATATACCCGGCGGTAAATCAGACGGCATTGCCCACAGCCGTTCCTGGTCAATGGAAGGTGGCGCATAAGCGGCAAATGCCGGGGTCTCTTCATCTAAAAAAGTCAGAGGATACAACTCCACCACCTCATAATCACGCAAACCGGCCAATTTGCCGGCGCGGGAAATAGCCTCTTGTGTGGAAATCAGGCCATCAACCATCCCCAATTCCTGCGCCCGCACCCCGTCAAATATTTCTGCGCGGGTCAGCAGTTCAAAGTCTGCTTTTAGACGCTCTCCCCGACCAGTGGCAACAGCATTTACAAACACATCCTTCAAGGTTTCTGCACGCCGGGCAAAGCCATCACGAGTGCCGCCAAAACTTTTGTAAGGTCCCGTAGTCAAGATGTCTTCATCCAAAAAAACAGTGTCCGGCAAGGAGCCAATGACACCAATGCTGCCAATAGCAGAACCGGGTTTAGCATAAATCTCATCTGTGGCCGCGGCCACATAATACGCACCGCTGGCCGCCAGAAAATCTACCGAGGAGACCACCGGTATTTCCTGGCGAGTTTCCAACACATCCAGGTAAATCTCTTCACTGTCGTTAGCTGTACCGCCGGGGCTGTTGATGATAATGACCACAGCTTTAATGGCCGGATCATTACGGGCATAGGCAAGTTGAGCTTTGAACTCTGCGGCCGTTACACTAAAAATCTCATAATTCAAGCGGATAATGCCCACCTGAGGCGCAGGCACAACTTTTGGCGCCAGGTAGAATCCTAAAGCCAAAGGCACAATCAGTACAATAATAACGGTGAGAATCAAACGTAATGGGGAACGGCGCAAGCCATCATCTGAATCCATCACAATCTCCTTTTGTCCGCGTAAAAGATTAGGTCTGGCGGACGACTGTCAACAATCTAAAATTGAATGGGGGTGTTTTGAATATTTTAATTGTTAAAGTAAATGGAACACACCCAAATCAAATCCTGAAATAATCGCAGAAAAACACCTTTCTACGGGAGAGGCAAAATCATGGGATAGGATAGCATGTAGCCAAATGGGTGGCAACAACTATTGGTGAATAGTTTACGGTTAGCAGTGCAGCAGCTATAATCTTTTCGCAGACGCACTTAACAAAGTTTATCATACAAACAAGGACGGTCTTGCGTGGACACCGGCTTGAACGAACGAGATTGGAAACTACTACTCAAACGCATATCTGACGGCAAATGTACGCCTCTTATTGGCCCGGCCGTTAATCAGGCGCATCTTCCTGACCGGAAAGCCATTGCCGCCCGCTGGTCTAGCGAATTTGGCTACCCGTTGCAAAATGGCGACCTGGCGCGAGTGGCTCAATACCTTTCCATTGAATATGACCCTTACTTCCCCAAAGAAGAGATTCAAAAACAGATAGAAACGGCCGAAAAACCCGATTTCACCCCCACCGACCAACCCCATGCTGTGTTAGCAAACTTGCAGCTTCCCATCTACATTACAACTAACTACGACAATTTCATGATGGACGCTTTGCAGCAGCATAAAAAAGACCCGCGCCGTGAACTGTGCCGCTGGAACCCGTATCTGCAACGCTCCCATCCTTCCATTTTAGAAACCGGCTATACGCCCACCCCGGCCAACCCACTGATTTACCATTTGCATGGTCATATAGAATCGCCAGAATCGTTGGTGCTGACAGAAGATGATTACCTGGATTTTTTGATCAATATTTCATCCGATGAGTACGAACTGCCGCCCCGCATTCAGCAAGCCTTAACTGATTCTTCGCTGTTGTTCATCGGCTACAAGCCCGGCGATTGGGATTTTCGGGTGTTGTTCAGGGGTTTAGTGGCGGCCGCCGAAAAAGGATTACGCCGTATTAGCGTCACGGTGCAGCTGCCCCCGCTGCCGGCCGATTCGGCCCAATCGGCACTGGAAAAAATACAACGCTACTTGAGCAAATATTTTGACCACACTGACCGCCAGATGCGGGTTTATTGGGGCACAACTGAAGAATTTATAACCGAATTAAACCGCCGCTGGCAAGGTGTAGAGCAGGCTAAACGATCTACAGAAGCCGTTCAGCCCACCATTGATTTAATGCGTTTGCAATTGAACTTATCGGATATGTTTAATTTGCAAGAACTGCGGCAAATGGCTCAATTTGAACTGCGGATTGATTACGAAACATTTGCCGACACAAAACCGGCATTTATTTTGGAACTGGTAACTTATATGCAACGACGCGGCCGCTTATACGAATTAGCAAAAACCGGCCAACGCCTGCGTTCTCATGGGGAGTGGTTTTAGAATGTGGTTCGTTATCCGTATTCCGCATTGGGATATGAAGCATGATTGATAATTCGCAAAACCCTTATGTTGGCCCGCGGCCGTTTGAACGGCAAGATAGTGATCGCTTTTTCGGCCGTGACCAGGAATCGAATGAACTGCTGTCGCTCATCGTGGCCAATCGCACTTTGGTTTTGTATGCTCAATCTGGGGCCGGCAAAACCTCTCTGTTAAACGCCCAGGTGACGCCCCTGCTGGAAGATGAAGGCTTTGAGGTGTTTCCGTTTGCTCGTGTGCAAGGGCCAGAATTAGAAAAGGTCAACGCCGATGAAATTAGCAATATCTATACCTTCTATACCCTCCTTAGCTGGACGGGAGAAGAGACAGACGCGGCCGAATTGTCTACCCAAACAATTGCTGAATTTCTGGCCGCACGGCCGCATCCTGAAGACGAGTTTGGTTATGAACGGCCGCGCGTCATTATCTTCGATCAATTTGAAGAGCTTTTCACTACCTACCCTGCCCGCTGGCCAGAACGGGAGAGCTTCCTCAATCAGATTAGCCGCGCTTTGAAGGAAGACCCTTTACTGCGGGTTGTCTTTTCCTTGCGTGAAGATTATGTAGCCCAGCTTGAGCCTTACGCTCATCTACTGCCCCGACATTTGCGTACCCGTTTCCGGCTGGAACGAATGCGGCCAGGCGCTGCTTTAGCGGCCGTGCGCGGCCCTCTCAATAATACAGACAGCGCCTTTGCCCCCGGCGTAGCCGAGCAGTTAGTGGAAGATTTGCGAACCGTGCGTCTGGAATCACTTTCTGGCGAACTGCAAACGGTAACAGGCGAGTTTGTGGAACCAGTACAGTTACAAGTGGTGTGCCAAAACTTGTGGGAAGATTTGCCAGATAATGTCACCCTTATTACCGAGGAGCATTTACGGGCTTTTGGGGATGTAGACCAGGCGCTTTCCAGCTTTTATGAGCGGGCAGTCGGCCGGGCATTGCCCCAGGCGGGTGTGGATGAAGAAGCGCTGCGGCAATGGTTTGAAGCGTCTTTAATTACGCCGGCCGGTACACGAAGCACAGTGTATCGGGGAACCAGTAACACGGCCGGTATCGGTAACACGGCCGTGCAAACGCTAGAAAACATGCACATCATTCGCGGTGAATTCCGGGCCGGTTCCCGCTGGTATGAATTAACCCATGACCGGCTGATCGATCCCATTCAAACATCGAACCAGCAATGGCAATATGACCGACAGCAGGCCCGTATCCATCGTATACGGCGTATCGCTACCACGGCCGTGGGCATCATTGCCCTGGTTGCTATTTGCAGTTTCTTAGTATTATTCCTGATCCAATTGAGCAATGGAGGCAACGACAATGTAAGTGTGGGGCAAACGGCAACCGCTTATGTGGCCGTCGTTGATGAAGCGGCCACAGAGGTGTTGGGCACAGCCACAGCCCAAGAAGCGATGGCCGCCGATGCTCAATCTACGGCGGCCATTGCCGAAACAACCATAGCGGAAACGTCCACAGTTCAGGCAAATGCCAATGACGCCGCCACCCGTGAAGCTGAACTCCGAGAAACAGCGGCCGCTCAAACGGCCGTCGCCCAACAAACAATTGAGGCCGAAATTGTCGCCGCTGCCGAAACGGCAACAATAGAAGGGATTGCCCGTGCCACCTCTGACGCTCAGGCAACACTGACCTCCGCCGAAGCCACCAAAACAGCCGAAGATTTTTCCAGAGCGCGGGAACCGGTACGGCCGTTGCAGCCCGGCATCAGCATTGGGTCATTAAAATCAGCTACGGCCGGTACACTCAGCGCTTTTGTCAAGGACAGCGAGGGCAATTATTATTTACTCGGCCCAGTTAGTGTTTTGAATGAGCCGCTTACGCAGATTTTACAGCCCAGCCCCATTGATGGCGGACAGATTGAAAATGTTGTGGCCCAAACAGGATACATTGTCCTGGTAGAATCGCTGGCGCCTATTGAACAAACGGGGATTACACCTATCATCACTCCTGTTGATGCGGTGACATTGATTGAAAAGGCACAGCTTTTACCCGACGTCTCCTTCCAAACCACCGTACCCGGCATCGGCCCCATTTTGGGTACACGCGAGCCGGAAGATGGCATGGAGGTTTTGGTTGTCGGCCGTACAGCGGGCATCAAAGAATCTACCATTTTCACCTGCCCCGACGGTTGTGAAATGCTCACCCAAAACGGCATAGTCACCGCTCCCTTCGCCGTTGCCGATCGGCTGAATTTTGGCGATGAAGGGGCGTTGGTCATCACTAAAGATGGGTATGCGCTGGGTATTGTTACCAATACGGCCGGTCTGGAAGATTATTCCCTGATGACGCCGCTGGCTGAACTTTTAGAAACGCTTAATGTGGAAATGGTTTTCCGCGGCGAAGCGTTACATACATTTACAACCCATAAAGGGGTGACCTGGGATGTGGCTTTTAGTCCCGATGGACGTTGGCTGGCTTCCGGCGGTGATGACGACCTCATTCACCTGCAGGACATGCAAGATTTAACGCTGCCACCCCAGGAACTACAGGGACACACAGACAGCGTTTTGGGACTCGCTTTTAGCCCCGACGGCCGTTGGCTGGCCTCGGCCGGAAAAGATTTAACCATTCGCGTCTGGCCAATTGGCTCGAATGATAACGAGGTAATTGTTTTGCAAAATGGTGAACCCAGCCACTTGGATTGGATTTGGGATATTGCTTTCAGCCCGGATGGAACCAATTTGGCGACGGCCAGTCAGGACAATACAGTTCGCCTCTGGTCTATGTCATCACGACGGCAAAATGTAGCTGTGCTGCCCCATGACGATACAGTTTTCAATGTAGCTTATAGTCCCGATGGAAAAATTCTGGCCACTGCTGCCTGGGACAGAAGTGTACATTTATGGGATTTGACAGCTTCCGAACCTGTGGAAGTTGGCGCCTTGCGCCACAATGATTGGGCGTTTGGCGTTGCCTTTAGCCCCGATGGAAAATGGCTGGCAACATCCAGTTCCGATGGCACTGTTCGCTTATGGAACATTTTGTCATATACATATCCCACTTCCCAAGAGACGGCCGATCCCGATGGTCAGGTTTTGGCCGAATTAGGCACAACTGCCCGTTCATTGGCTTTTAGCGCCGATGGCCGGCATCTAGCCGCGGGAACAGATGATCACCTGGTTTATCAATGGGATACATCTAATTGGGAAGCCCAGCCTCTGGTGATGGATGGCGATAAACGAGTTACGGCCGTTGCCTATCATCCTGCTACCAACCGTTTAGCCGCCAGTTTAGGAGACGGCCGCGTCGTTATCTGGCTCATCCGCTAACCAACATCTACAAAATCCATTGTAGTCAAATAATATTGTCAACTATAGCCCCGCGCCTGCCAGGCCTGGTACAAAAGAATAGAGCCGGCCACGGCCGCATTCAATGATTCTACCTCACCCTTTTGCGGCAGCGTCAGCCGAATATCACAGCTTTTCCGTACCAGTCGCCTCATGCCCTGCCCTTCATGTCCCACCACAATGCCAATGGGTATATTCAGGTCCACCTCTGGCATGGGCTGCGCCCCGGCCGCTAAATCCATCCCCACCAGCCACAAACCAGCCTGCTGTAATTGCTTCATTGTTTGCACAAGATTGGTGACCTGGGCGATGTGTAGATGCTCAGCCGCACCGGCCGAATATTGCACAACGGCCGTCGTTATATCTGGCGCCCGGCGATCTTGCAGAATGACCCCATGTGTACCCACAATTTCGGCCGTGCGTAACAAAGCGCCAATATTTTGCGGTCCGTGCAGCAAATCTAGCAGCAGAACAAATGGCTTCTCTCCCCGGTCGGCCGCGACAGCCAATATCTCGCTAACATCACTGTACACATATGGCCCCACTTCCAAAACTGCCCCTTGATGAGAGCCATCTTGAGCCAGATTGGAGAGTTTGCTTTTGTCGGCCGTTTTAATGGGAATGTTTCGAGATTGGGCAGCGGTGGTAAACGGCCGTGTAACCTTCCCCGCCAACCCCTTTTGCAACCACAAACAAAAAATCTGGCGACGACTGCCCCGCAGCGCCTCCAGAACTGTATTTCGTCGTATTAAGTATTCTTTCATGGGGAGATTAGAGATTGGGAGATTGGAGATAATCTCTCAATCTCTATTCTATCTTCCAAATGGTTCCATTGGCGCGATCTTCCAAAACCACGCCCAATTCTTTCAACTGATTGCGAATCTGGTCTGCCATCTCCCAATCTTTATTGGCTCGTATTTGTGCCCGCAAATCAATCAGCAGGCGAATCAAACCATCTTCCCGTTCCGCATCCACACTTGCTTCCGCCTGATCGGGGATAATGCCTAGCACGTCGCCGCCTAGCTCCCGGTAAAGTTGGTCAACGGCCGTCAACGTTCCTTTCGTTTGCGGCCCCTGTTCATTGATCATGCCGTTTACCTGCCGCGTTAAATCTTGCAGCGCCGCCACCGCAGCCGGAGCATTAAAATCATCATCCATCTTTTCTATAAATGCCGCTTTGGTTGCATCCAGCATTAAGGACGTCTCCGAAGAAATATCCCCCTCAGGCGCCTGGCGCAATTGTTCTCGCACCAATGTGACCGCTCCCCACAAACGCTGCCACCCTTTGGTGGCCGCTTCCACCGCTTCATTGGAAAAATCAATGGGATTGCTATAATGGCTGGACAACATAAAGGCTCGAATCGCTTCCGGCCGCCATTTTGTCAACGCCTCATTAATCGTCACCGAATTGCCCAAACTTTTACTCATCTTCACACTATCCAGCGTCAACGAGCCGGCCAACATCCAATAACGAGCAAATGTCTCGCCATGGGCCGCTTCACTCTGGGCAATTTCACATTCATTATGGGGGAAGATGTTATCAATACCGCCACCGTGAATATCAAATGTGGCTCCCAAATATTTATTGGCCATGGCCGAGCATTCTACATGCCAGCCAGGGAAACCTTCTCCCCAGGGGCTAGGCCAGCGCATAATATGTTCCGGTTCGGCTCTTTTCCACAGAGCAAAATCGGCCGGATGGTTCTTTTCTTCCCGCACCGTTTCCCGTGTCCCTTCGGCCAAGTCTTCGATGATACGGCCGCTTAACTTACCATATTCCGGGAAAGAAGAGACATCAAAATACACATTCCCATTGACCACATAGGCATGTTCTTTTTGGATTAACTCCTCAATCATGCCGATTTGTTCAGGGATGTGGCCGCTGGCACGGGGGCTAATATCTGGGCGCTGTACACCTAACGCATCCATATCCGCAAAATAGTCACGCATATAAGTTTCCACAATTTGCATGGGTAAAGCAGAAAGTTGACGAGCCTTTTTCAAGACACGATCTTCACCCGTATCCAAAATATGGCCTACATCGGTGATATTTTGCACATACATCACGTCATAGCCACTGTAGCGCAAATAACGCACTACCACATCGAAGCCAACATAAGTTTTGGCGTGGCCGATATGGGAATAATCATAAACAGTTGGCCCACAAACATAGATGTTAACTTTGCCTTCTTGAAGCGGCACAAACAGCTCTTTTTCGCGGGATAAAACATTATATATTTTCAAGCTCATCATACGTCCTTATTTATGTCAATCGTGCCTATGCTGGGGTCAGTTACTTGCAAACCTGCCACTTGCAAACTTTATGTCTTAGCAAATATCATACGGCCGGCCGACGTTTGCAGCACTTTTGTAACAGTTACACTGAGTGTTTTGTGTAGTAGATTACGGCCGTCTTCCACAACCACCATCGTCCCATCCTTCAAAAAGCCAACCCCTTGTCCCGGTTCACGCCCTTCCTGAATAATCTTGATGGTCAATTTTTCGCCGGGCAGCATGGTTACTTTAATGGCGTTGGCCAAATCATTGATGTTGAGAACGATAACGCCTTGTAATTCAGCCACCCGGTTGAGATTGTAATCATTGGTCATGATGGGACAATGCAGATGTTTGGCTAAGGCCACCAACTTACTGTCTGCCTCGCGCACTTCAGACACATCCATGTCGGTAATTTTGGTGGGGATGGGGGCTTCGTTTTGCAGATTACTGAGAACTTCTAAGCCCAAACGGCCGCGTCCTCGGCGCAAATGGTCAGGACTATCGGCAATGTATTGCAGTTCAGACAAGATGAAGTTGGGCACTAACAAAGTACCGCGAATGAACCCAGTTTTGCTGATGTCGGCGATACGGCCGTCAATAATAACGCTGGTGTCCAATAAAATATATTGTTCCGGCACGGGGCTGTTTGAACTGCCGCCATTCCCACCAATGGTGGGCCGAATGCCGCCAAAAAAGTCCTGCAAATCTTTTTGACGAGCCACCATAATGACCACGCCTAGATAGCAAAATATAATGGCGGCTGCCAGCGGCAATACCTGCCGAAATGGCGAACCAAGCAGGGCCAATGGTAAAGAGATGAGAGCCGCCGCCAGCAACCCCATAAACAGACCAATAATGATAGCTACCAATCGCTCTGGGGGCATATTGGAGAGCCGGCGGCTGACGTGACGCAGCGGCCGTATTGTCACATACGGCGTCAGAATCAAACCAATTAAACAGCCCAACAAACCAAAAACAATCGCATATGCTTCTTGAGTCCCCTCAAAAAAAGCTGAAAGTTGATTTCCGATAAAAGCGCCAGCCACCGTGCCCACTATGGCCCCTAAAATTCTAAAGATAAATTCAACGCTCAATTTCATATGGTCGAATGTCCTGCTGATATGGGCCTGATCTGAACTTCATGGTGGAGAATGTGTCTATAAAATAAAAAGGTGAACATACAGACCTGTACATTCACCTGCTACCAATCATGTTGTGAATCTCGCAAAACTGACAATGTTTACGGCGAAAATGGTTGCTTACAAAGACATTGCCACACAGTTTACAAAGTCTCAAACAATAAATAGTAATCTTGTCTATTTATTCCCAAAGCGCAGAAATTTATAAATAGTAGATGCAGGCCAGCCAATAAATAATAAATAATAAATAGTGCAAATTGGATGGTAACACAGGCAAGCGTAGGCGGCAAAAACCATCTGTATTAAAAGACATTGTGGGCGCATGATAGCATGGTAAGTGTGCAAGTTGATGAGTTGATGAGTTGATTGGCAGCACACTCTTGAGTAGACTGTGGCTAGAGGAATAGACAATGAGCAAAAACAATCCAAACTTTTACCTGGGCCGATTGGCAGATAGTTCCGACCAACGGCCGTATCAATACAACGCCGACGATCTGACCACCCATGCTTTTGTAGTGGGCATGACCGGCTCCGGTAAAACCGGCCTTTGTCTGGACTTGCTGGAAGAAGCAGCCCTCAACCATACCCCGGCTCTGATGATCGATCCCAAAGGGGACATCACCAACGCCCTGCTGCACTTCCCCAACCTGGCCCCGGCCGATTTCCAACCCTGGATCAATGCGGCCGCGGCTG
>JAAEOP010001253.1 GCA_024223125.1 Chloroflexota bacterium | reverse complement strand
AGTATCTCGCAGGTTTCCAAAATGATCTACGCCCCTCTGAGGTTTTGCGTTAAAACCTGCGAGGTCTTCGCTTAAGTTAACACTTATGATTACTGACGGTATTGTCAATGGCACAATGTTTGTTGTCTGCACCCCTTGTAATGGCGGGAATTATTATTGACATTGGGGGGGGACGGCAGTTGTCGCAAGATGGGGAGGAAACGGCCGTTCCCCCCCAATTCTCTAGCCTAACTGCCATCCCTTCTATTATAATGTGCCCATGTCTAGCAATTTGCTACAAACGAAGTTATTTACGCCTCAGGTGCGGTCATCTCTTGTTCCTCGCCCCCATCTCATCAAACAACTCAACCAGGGAATCCAACAAGGCTGCAAACTGACCCTCATCTCCGCCCCGGCCGGTTTTGGTAAAACGACGTTGGTTTACAGAGCTTACCATCTACATATCTTTTACAGATCAAGGAGGATGAAATGAGTCAAAATAGTTTACAAGCAACGGAGAAATCCACAGTACAGGCAACGGCCGTTAAAACTGCCCGCCTATTCTTTATCGATCACCTGCGTGCGGCGCTTGTTATCCTGGTTGTGCTGCACCACCTAGCCATTGTCTATGGGGAGGGCATATCGTTCTGGTATGTAGATCCCCCGCAGTCCGAATCTTTAGTCGGATTTGCACTGGTTTTGTTCGTGCTTTTTAATCAGGCATGGTTCATGGGCGCTCTTTTTTTATTGGCCGGCTATTTTACGCCAGGATCATTTGATCGGAAGGGGACAGGTTCCTTCCTTAAGGCCCGGCTGCTTCGACTCGGGGTTCCGCTCATCATCTGGATCTTCCTGCTCAACCCCATCTCAAACATCGGCATTTACCTGGAGCCGGCTGTGTGGATTACGGACCCTCTAACCTGGCAAAACTACTGGCAAATGTATCCCGAGTTCATTGGTCTGGGAGTTGCCTGGTTCCT
Source organism: Chloroflexota bacterium (assembly GCA_024223125.1). The sequence goes on along the minus strand of JAAEOP010001253.1, from coordinate 17,040 downwards.
TGCTCTGTTGCTCATCTTCAATTTTGGTTACGCTGCCTGGCGTTGGCTGATCCGGAACCGTCCATCATCCTCAAGGCGTGAATCATCACCTCTCAGTTATCGCGGCATTGGCATCTTCATTCTGGTTTTGGCCCTGATAACTTACCTGGTACGGATCATTATCCCGATCGGCAAACCTATACTCGACTTTCCAACGCTGGCCTACCTGCCACAGTACCTCAGTTTCTTCATTGTAGGCGCCATCGCCTACCGTCACAATTGGTTCCGAACCTTGCCTGATCGTATGGGCAAAATTGGCTTTGTGATCGCAGTGATGGCGACACTTTTATTGTTCCCGATTCCAATATTGGGTATTTTAGGTGGCACCATGCGATTTCTGGGAAATGGGAGTTGGCCGTCTGCTGTCTATGCGCTCTGGGATTCTGCCTTCGCCATCGGCATGACTCTGGCTGCAATCACATTTTTCCGTCGCTATTTCAATGAGCAGAGCAGGTTAGGCAGTTTCCTGTCCCAACAGAGCTATGCTGTCTACGTTATCCACAGTCCAATCATTGTTGTTCTTGCGTATGCGTTTTATCTTGCATATACGTCGTGGGGAATCGATCTTGGTCCCTTGCTCAAATTTGGCATAGTGACCGTCATCATAGTCCCAACCTGCTTCGTCGTTGCCTATCTCATCCGCAAAATACCGGGTGCATCAAGGATTCTCTAAACAAAACTGTGTCAGTGGTGTGACTACTGCAAAATGGAACGCGACAGTCACGCCACTGACGCTCTAGCCTAACCACCCCCCTTTCCACTATAATGCCCCCATGTCTGGTGACTTGCTGCAAAAAATTATCATACGAATCCAGCATTAGCTGGTGAAGTTGTTATTCGGGTAGTTGAAAGTTGGCATGAAAGTGTAGGGATCGAGCGGGGAGGAACTATTAATAACGATAAGAGCTTCTACCTGACTTTGCAATGGAACAGAAGAACAGAACAATATCAGCTTTTTCAGTTTCCTATTGATTTACCGGACCCTAATGACCTTGATTGGGAAGTAGTGGGCAGACGGTTGATCGGCCGTATCGAAAATCGAGTCCTTCTGGAATGGTATGGCTTCTCTGGCGGTCAATTGAGGTATTATCCCTCTGTCAATTCAGCTATATGGCAGTCAGATGTTTTCAAATTAGAACCATAGCCCGATGATCTCGACTATGGCATTCAACTGAAAGCGGCTACCTATTTCCCAAACTTGTGGTCAAAATTGGAAGGTTAATTATGGCACGAAAACGAACCCGCAGACGTAAATCACGCAAAGTTGCCAGCAAGCTTGCCCCCAAGTCGCCAGTAAAGCCCGGTCTGGAAGGGGGGTATTACAAGCCGCTGACTGATGAAGAAGTGGTGCAAATTCATGAAGCAGCCTTGACTGTGCTGGAACGCACCGGCGTCTACATTCCCGATTCAGAGTGCCGTGATATTTTGCAAAAGGCTGGGGCGCGGGTAGATACATCGCATGACCGTGTCTATTATTCACGAGAATTGGTTGAGCAGGCGATGAAGTTGGCAAATCGGAATGTGGTTTTCTACGGTCGTACCCCCCAACACGACCTCCACCTGACCGGCAACAAAGTATACCTGGGAACCGGCGGCGCGGCCGTCAAAGTGCTGGATTTGAAAACCGGCTACGCCCGCGACTCTGTTTTGCGTGACATTTACGACATCGGCCGTTTGGTAGATACCTTACACAACATCCATTTTTACCTGCGCCCGGTTGTCGCCCGTGATATGTCTAATGATGACATTGACATCAACACCTTCTATGCCTGTTTTGCCAGCACCGAAAAACATGCTATGGGCGGCTGTTATTTTCCAGAAAAGGTAGCCGAATTGAAGAAGTTGGCCGTAATGATTGCCGGGAGTGAAGAAGCGTTTTTGACACGGCCGTTTCTCAGCCTCACTTTTAGTTTTGTGGTCAGTCCCTTACGTTTTGCACCAGAGACAGTGGAGACTTTGACAACGACCGTGCGTGCCGGTATCCCTATATCCATGGTCTCCGCTCCCCAATCCGGCGCCACCTCCCCCGCTTCCCTGGTGGGCACATTGGTGCAAACCATCGCCGAAGAGTTGGCCGGTATTACCTACGTCCAACTGCTTAAGCCAGGTCATCCTTTGTTGATGGGCGGTATGCCCCTGGTGACCGATTTGCGTACCGGCAGCATGGTAGGCGGCTCGGCCGAATTGGCCTTGATGAACGCAGCCGCTACCCAACTCACCCACTTCTACGACCTGCCCATCTACAACACCTGTGGCATCACCGAAGCCAAAACGCCCGATGTACAAGCCGGTTTTGAAAAAGGAATGACCATCACCGCCACCGCTCTAGCCGGCGCAAATTACAATCATCATGCAGCCGGGATGCTGGAATCGCTGTTAACCGTCGCTTATGAACAATATGTGATTGATGACGACATTGGCGGGCAAGTGATGCGTCTGGTACGCGGCCTGGAAGTAAACGAGGAGACGCTTTCGCTGGATGTCATTCACGAAGCGGCCTTAGGCGAAGGGCATTATTTGGGCCATCCACAAACATTGGCCTTGATGCACAACGAATATGTTTACCCACACACGGCCGACCGAACCAGCCGTGCCAATTGGGAAGAAGCCGGCCGTTGGGATATGCGCCAAATCGCCCGCCACAAAGCGCGGGAAATCTTGAAATCCCATTTCCCAACGTACATTTCACCCAAACTGGACAGCAAAATCCGCAGCCAATTCAACATCCTACTGCCGCAAGAAATTATGCAACCCAGTAATTTTCAATAACTATTTCTAATCGTGTAAAATATTAGTGGTAGTTACAGCAAGATCAGGTGTTATACTATAGTAAATCTGATAGTTCTTTATGAGGGTTTATCATGTCTGCAAAAACCATAGCTATAGATAATGTTGAAGTAAAACTAGCAGAACTTCTAAGTCTGGTTGGAAAAGGCACAGAAGTTATCCTGACCAAAAAAAACAGGCCAGTAGCTCGATTATTGCCAGTTGAACCTCGTTCAAAGGCCCGAATAGCTGGATTACACGCAGGAGCTATTTGGATGGGTGATGACTTTGATGAGCCATTACCGGAAGCATTTTGGGCCGGGGAATAATGCGATTACTATTGGACACGCATACCTTCATATGGTGGGACAGCAACCCTGAAAAATTATCATCTCGCGTTCTAGAAGCATGCCAAGATGATGAAAATGTGCTTGTATTAAATATTGCTTTGGTTTGGGAAATGCAAATCAAACTTCAGCTTGGAAAGTTAAAATTGGCAATGTCATTGGCAGACATCATTGATGGTCAACGTCAAGCAAATAATCTTGAAATACTTCCAATTACTCTCCCCCAAATCATAGCCCATGAGAAATTACCATCACATCACAAAGACCCATTTGATCGTATGTTAATTGCCCAAGCAATTGTTGAAGATGTCATGCTCCTCAGTCGTGATGCAATGTTTGTTAACTATCCAGCGAAAATCCTGTGGTAGAAAAAATCCAATCCATCAAAATTCACCATTATCGCTTGCCGCTCGATCCACCGTTTCATGCTACCTGGGACCCGAATCCGCGCCGAAGCCATACCAGCACCATTGTGCGGGTGCGGGCCGGTGATTTTGAAGGAGTCGGTTCGGGGGATGCGATGCTCGGTTTTGCCGGGCATGAAGATTTGTTTATCGGCCAGGACCCGTTTGCCATTGAGCGGCATGTACAGATTTTAGACAACTTGCAATTTCATTACGGCCGTATGTGGCCCCTAGAAATTGCACTCTGGGATTTAATGGGGCAGATCACTGCTCAACCATTGTGGAGATTGCTGGGGGGCAGCAGTCCTACCGTGCCGGTTTATGCTTCTACTGGCGTCTGGCGACTCATCGAGGAACGGCAGGAATTGGCAAGACAGTTAAAGTCACTTGGTTTCCCCGCGTTAAAGATTCGCTTCCATGCCCACGATCCTCGTGAAGATATTCGTATGGCCCAGGCAGTGCGGGAAGCTATCGGCCCCGATAGGCACATTTTGGTAGACGCCAATCGAGCCTGGCGTATGCCCTGGGATGAAGCTATGCCATGGGACTTTACAACAGCTATGATCGTCGCCGACGCCCTGGCCGAAATAGGTGTCTACTGGCTGGAAGAACCGCTGTACCGGCACGATTATCGGGGGCTAGCCGAACTGCGCCGCCGCTCAAAAGTGCGTATTGCCGGCGGTGAAGGCAACCGGGAATTTGCCGAATTTCGGGAATATTTGCGACATGGATCGTATGATGTGTACCAGCAAGATGTGGCCTGGAGTACGGGCATTTTACGGGCCAAACAACTGGCTACGGAAGTGGCTGCGGCCGGTGACATCTATTCGCCGCACACCTGGGGAGATGGGTTGGTACTGTTGGCGAATTTGCAGGTGAGTGCGGCCGTTTCCCACGCTCCCTTCATCGAATTCCCCTATGATCCTCCCACCTGGACGCCTGAACGACGCGACTTCATTCTGCCAGAACCCATTCAAGCAAAAAATGGATTCGTCACATTGCCAGATAAACCGGGGCTGGGTGTTAAGATTGATTGGGCAGCGCTGGAACCGCTGCGAATTGATATGGGCACGATGCAAGCTTAATAACAATTTTTCATCCGCTCCTTCCCCCATCCGCTGTTGCCGTAATAAGTGTGCCTTTTTGACGGGGCAAGTTCAATCCCGATAACGTAAAGTAAAAAGAACATTGTGTGGCGGTTATGATGACAAATAGGGGTGTTCAAGCAAAACGTACACCTGGCCGGTCATATCACGCAATACAGCCTGGTCTTGTATGATGTGATCGGGAAAGATAAACGGCCGTGTATCAACAAATTCATTGGACGTCAGATGAACGGTATGGGGCATGATTCCTCCCTTATATTTGATTAAAACCGAGATCGGCTGATATTTTATGGGTTGTTTCCAGTAGCGGTACGGCGAAGCTGTTGATTATGCCATCGGCTAAACGGTACGTGGGGCCGGAGATGGTAATCGTAATCTTGGCGGGCTTGTTTGAGTGGACGGCCGTAGCAAACTGCCAACAATATCTGCGTGGATGGTAATCATTACAGGTTTGAGAAAGAAACGGATAAAAATATCCGTTCTTTTCTTTATCCATTGTTGTCAACCAAGTAACTTCTCCTCATACGGATAGAGGGAAATAATGACCGGGCCATCGGCCGTAATCCAGACCTCATCTTCCAGTTTGACGCCGTCCTGCTCGCCAACCTTTCCAGCATAACATTCCACGCTAACAATCATATTTTCTTTGAATTCCCCTTCAGGCATAATGGCTCTGTCGTCTGGGTCTACGTAAGGGATGAAGGGCGGCTCATCATCGGTGCCAATGCCGTGCAAGATGACGGAGTAATGCTGTGGGTAGTACGCTTCAGGCAGCCGGGGAATTTCGTGCATGAACTGTTCAAAAGAGAGACCTGGTCGCAGAACTTCAGCCACCCCCATCACAAAATCATGGGCGACTTGGTAAGCTTCTTTTTGCACGGTCGTCGCCCTATCGCCACACAAAAAAGTGCGCGAGATGTCACAGGCGTACCCTTCCGGACCAATTGTGTCGGTGTCAAAACCCACTAGGTCGCCAGGACGCACCATCTTGTATCCAGCTTCATGAAACCAGGGATTGGTCTTATAACCCGAAGCCAAAAGACGACAAAAGACATACTCGCCACCCAGGGCGCATAGTTTATGCCAGTAGACCCCCAGCAGTTCATTTTCTGTCACACCGGGACAGATGGCTTGTTCCATGTCGTAGAGAGCCGCTTCGCACACGGCCGCTGCGTGGCGCATCAATTCAATCTCATCCATCGTCTTAATCTGCCGGGCACGTTCAATCGGTTCGTCAGCGTCTACCAGATGGAGACCCGTTTTCTGTAAAGCTGTGAAGCCGTAAAAGTCCAGTTTGTCCAGGCCGATTTTGCTGCCGGCTAGACCCCATTCTTGTAGTTGATTTTTGATGTCAGTCGCCCATTCGTTTGATTTTTCGGCGGCCATATGTTCAGCAAAGCGGGCTTGCCAATAGTAAGCATTACGCACATCGTCGTAAAATTCTTCAGCGCGAAATTTGGCCTGGGTAAATTCGTAAACGATGGGACTACCGGCGGCAGGGACAATGACATAGTGGGCCAGATTGGTGGCCGTCCACAAAGGCATAATTGCCAAACCGGTGGTGTAGCGGATATTGTTGATGTCGGTCAGCACCAAAGCGCCAATGTCTCGTTTGACCATTTCGATCTGGGTTTTTTGCAGCCGATCTCGCCGCAAACGTTCCATATTGACGCCAGATTCAGCGAAGGTTTTGTTCATGCCGAGGGCACGGCGATCGTATTTAAGCATAAGATTCTCCTATCCTTGTGCGTAAGTGTAAGACTATTGTCCTTAACTTAAGACTTCGCAGTTTCAGTGATTTGCTGAATCACCTCAGCCAGCGTCCATTCGGCCACATCCGTTTGATATTGGCAAAGACAAAAACATTATAACAAAAACTGATTGATTGCCACTCTTGCAAAATTCCTGGCAAAAAGGAATGCGGTGAAATGTCAAGAGGCAAAACACCACGAAAAATACTAAAAAGCAGGCAAGCTACCGCAAATTTGCCCTATCAGAACTTTACCAACACCTTATTCCTGATTGATTAAAGGGTGCAAAATTGATAGATACTCCTTCATGTACCTGGCGGGGTTGCTGTATTTGAGTCTCCTATCAATTAAGTGGTGTTTCGATGTGTCCATCTACACTAAGCGCCTGACCCGAAATCTTTTCGCCAACTTCTGAACACAAAAACAACACCATATTCGCAATATCTGATACTTGAACGAAAGTGCGTAGAGACGTCTGACGCTTGTACCCTTCGCGCACGACATCCTCAGAAACATTTCGCACTCTGGCTTCTGCAGCAATTACCCGATCCATACGCGGGCCTTCCACCGACCCCGGGCAGACCGCATTAACACGGATATTGAATTCCCCTAATTCCATCGCTAATGTCTTTGTAAAGCCTATAAGCGCCCATTTAGAAGTTGAATAAGGAGCCCGCCAGGGGTAGCCCATTAAACCTGCCGTCGAGGAGATATTGATAATGGATCCACCATTGGCAGCTTTGAGTAAAGGTACCGCTTGACGGGTACAGTAAAAGTGGCTGTTTAGATTGACAGCTAGCGTTGTTTGCCAATCCTCAATTGATATTTCATCTACGGGAGCTGTAGGCCCCGAAATGCCGACATTGTTAACCAATACATCCAGCCCATCCATAGTTGATACAACATCTTGAAAAAGGCGTTCGACTTGGGCCGGGTCAGATACATCTGCTTGTGTTACGCCGATGTTGGGCCAGATGGCTTTGCAGGCAGCTAAATGCTTTTGTGAAATGTCGCAGATGTGAACCTGTGCGCCTCGTTCTAAGAAAGCCTCGGCAATGGATCGGCCAATGCCAGCAGCAGCTGCGGTAATCAAAATACGGGTTTTGTGGATTTGTTGTTTCATAATTAAGATTGGATAAAATTTGTGCCTGCTTCTATTTTTTTCGCCAAATGTAGTTTGCTCCTTACCCTAAAATCAGTATGGCCGTGCCCCAAATGACCAACACCAGACCGGCCAGCTTTCCAAATTGTACCCCTTGCGGCATGATTTTTTCAATGAGTACAACGGCCGTAATGACCGCCATCCAAAGCAAATTCATCACACCGGCGACAAACAATAAAGCCATCAGCACCCAACAGCAGCCAACACAATGAAGGCCATGCTTGATGCCCATTTTCAGCGCACCGCTTAAGCCGCTGCGCCAATCGGTCATCAGATAGGTGACGGGCGATCGGCATTCATTCAGGCATGCTTGTTTGAGTTTGGAAAACTGGAAGAGACCGGCCGCAATGAGCAGCCCGCCAGCTAACCAGAGAGTTGCGCTGCTCATGGTTGACGTCAACAAATTGGCGTTTTCTAAACCGAGTTGAAATAAAGCAAAAACAGCGCTAAAGGCCATCCAGATAAGCAAATAACCGCAAAAGAATAGGATTGTGCCTTGATACGGAATTTTATCTGGCTGACGATGCCGTTCTATCTTTGTATACATCAAGACCATGGGCACGGCCGTAGGACTCATCATCGCCACTTGCATGACTGTCCACATTATGAATAACATCCAAAAGACCTGAAGGTTAGTCAGGGTAGATATTTCAGTCGCTTCTGGTGATGTGACAAGACCACATACATACTCAAGACTTTCTAATGGTGAAAGCCCACCATTGAAAGATGCCTGGCTATTAAACTCAAGCGCCATTGAGATAGTGTAGTAGGCGGCAAATCCGATAACGGCCGTAAGCCCAGCCAATACAATGTTACGATCTCGTTTTATGACAGCTTGTGCTACGCTATTGGTCATAGCTGCTTCCTAACCTGACTAATGAATTCGCTTATCTAAGGAATGAGGATTAAATAATCCCATGAACTTTAATTTGTCATTCCCGCGAAGGCGAGAATCCACTCGACTAAAAAGATGGATACCTGCCTTCGCAGGTATGACAAGTTCGGGGTTTAATAAAATCCCCATTCCTAAATCAACCCAATATGGTTTACGTAAGTCCCGCTTGAGTATCTTTTCGGTGCCGCCCTTGGGTAGTTCTTCTTTGAAAAGCTGTACGTGGGTCCCCAAATCGGTCCTGACGTACAACTTGGGCAAACATTTTTGAAGGAACTTCACTGAGCGGGGGCAATGTTCCAATTGGTAATGCTGACATATCAATTCCCCTCTGTTTCCTTAGGGCTTGCCCGTAAATAACTTTTGAGTTTCCAGATTGGTTCACTCTTTCGAGAGTGAACCAATCTTGCCAAGTTGAAAACGAGCGTTTCCTTATTATGGTCCTACCCAATCTACTTTAGCATATTCGGCGCTTTGGCCTGATAGATCCCAGTTGCGTCCCCAATCGCGGATGCGGCTTTTTGTGCTTTTAGAGACGACAACGTTTGTTCCAGCCCAATAGGTAGTATTCATTGCCATGACGGGTGTTTCCCCGTCAGCGCCCATCACAGGTTTCACGTTTCCATCTATGATTTTGGGAATGCTGAGATGCCAGCTATTTTCCCGGTTTTCAAAGGTGATGGGAACAACTTTTGTGCCTAAATAATCAGCTATCATGATGGAGAACCAACTAATTGGCCCGCCAGCAATACCACGAAAAATCTTTTCAAGCCCATCATGAGCTTCTGGGGTTCCATTTTCATCTAAATAGATGCCGAATGTCCAGCCGCCTTCAGCCAAGGGGCCGGGTGTTTCTAGGATGAGTCCAGTCGTTAAACCATCTAGTTTGACATCGCCATAATGCCCTTTTTCACAATGAATACCCCACCATGAAAGACAACGGCCGTAAGTCGGGTCTGCTGTTCCCATTGAGAGTACACATGGACACCACACATCACAATTACAACTCATTAAAAAATCACCTTGAATGCGCCACGAGACTGACATTAGAATTCCTCCAATTGATTATATAAACGGCAACGGCACAACTGTTGCTTCTGATATTTTGTGCTTAAAATTAACTTGTACTTTGGTTCCAACTTCAGCAGCCACGATGGGGAGCATTGCTAATCCGATATTTGTTTCTAAGCGAGGTGAATAAACGGCCGTTTTCAATTCACCTGGTTCAGCGCCACTACAATAAACTGGTAAAAATTCCTGATTAGATGGCAGAGGGTTCCCTTTAATTGATAAACCGACTAATTTTTTCTGTATGCCTTCTGTTCGTATGTGACGTAAGGCTTCTTTCCCCACAAATTCAGCGCCTTGTTCAAGGTCAACATAACGATCCAACCCAACTTCAAAAGGATTGGTGTCCATCGTCATATCAACGCCAAAATTGAGAAGACCACTTTCTACTCGTTCAATACCATTGGGTGCGCCGGGGGCAATATCATACGGCCGTCCTGCTTCCATCATTATTTCCCACAGTTCATTACCACGACTGCCATCTTGTAAAAAAAGCTCAAAGCCCCCCTGTTTACTCCATCCAGAACGGCATACCACCATGAGAATACCATGTAAAGTCGTTTGCCGAAACCAAAAATAGCGCAGATCCTTAATCCAATTTCCGAACAATTCTACCATAATCGGTTCTGCATTTGGCCCCTGGATAGCCAGAGGGGAGACATCTGGTTCAGTAATAATCACGTCCATGCCAGAATGGTAAGCAATCCCTTTGGCCCACAATAAAATGTCATAATCGGCCAATGAGAACCAAAATTTGTTTTCCTCAATACGTAAAAGGACGGGATCATTGAGCATTCCCCCGTTTTCATCAACCAAAGGCACGTATTTACCTTGACCGACTTTGCAATTAGATATATTTCGCGGCGTTAAATATTGGGCGAATTGAGCGGCATCTGGGCCAGAAATTTCCAACTGTCTTTCGCAAGCAACATCCCATAAGGCAACGTTGTTTATCAATTGCCAATAATCAGTCACGATATCTTTATAAATGAGCGGAAGATACATGCGATTATAGACCGTATACAGTTTACAGCCATAACGACGTGTGGCTTCAAAGTAGGGGGATTTACGGATACGCCCGCCTAAAGCAATTTTAATGATTTTTTCTCCTAATCACACATTGGCACCCTTTGGCAAGCGTTCTATAACTTCTAGTTCTTCCAAATGTAGAGAGCAGCCAAGACGTTGTACTTTTAGGTAAATTAACCCATTTTGCAATTTCCGTATTGTAATCTTGTTTCTATTAGATTATATAGAAACATTGAAAATTTCGGTACTAAGGGTCGCACTTTATGAGTCTGAATATTAGGTGATCCCTAATCTCTGGACACCATCAAAAGCTAACAAATAACGAACCTTTAGGGTTCGCTCGTAAACAACTTTGGAATTTCCAGATTGGTTCAATCTTGAAGATTGAACCAATCTTACCAAGTTAAAAACGAATGGACCCTTAGTGCCAGTTGAAGCCTTACCAGAGGATGCGACGACAGCATATCTAGGCCAAGCAGCAATCCCCGAAAGTTTGGAAGCGCTTCATGAAGAGTTTGATCTAAATGCCCCTGTATACGAACGTTACCTAAAGCAGAGCGAATACAACTGGCCCGGTTAATTGGATGAGCGGTATCGTTTACATTACCCAGGTCAATTGTCAGGCGGTGAGAAGTAATGTGTGGCCATTGCCCGCACCTTTGCCGTTGAACCTGAGATTGTGTTGTGTGATGAGGTTACCTCTGCACTCGATGTGTCTGTACAAGCGGCCGTTTTAGAGTTATTAGCAGAATTACAAAAAGAGGATAGGATATTGTCACCACCAGCAAAAGGCTGCCCATTCCAAAAAAGCCTTCCCAAGAAAATTTCACATGGAACTATATCCACCAGAAAAATCAGGATTTTCTTCAAAACGATTAAGTCGCATTAACGATTTAATGCAACGGTACATTGATGCCGGTAAATTGGCAGGTATGGTTTCGCTTGTGGCTCGACACGGCCGTGTTTGCCATTTACAGACACATGGTTATAGAGATTTGTCAACCCAAACAGCCATGGAAGACGATACCATCTTCCGTATCTATTCTATGACAAAACCCATCACTTGTGCCGCCTTAATGATGCTATATGAGCAATCGCTATTTAATCTGACTGACCCAATAGATGAATATATTTCCGCTTTCAAATACGTAAAAGTGTGGACTGAGGATGATGGGTTAGTAAACCCAATTCGGCCGATAACAATCCAAGACCTTCTGCGTCACACAGCGGGACTTACCTATGGCGGTTTTGTGGAATCAGCAACTCCTATAGACAAATTATATGATGAAGCCGATTTGTATAACCCGACCTTAACAAATCAGGGAGTTGCAGAGCGCATTGCCAATTTGCCGCTTTTGTATCATCCAGGAACCAAATGGCATTACAGCATGGCAACGGACATTGTTGGATATTTGGTTGAGGTTTTATCTGGGAAAACATTGGCCGACTTTATGCAAGAACATATCTTCGATCCTTTAGGGATGGGGGATACTGCCTTTCACATTGAAGCATCTAAGATAGAACGCTTTGCTACGCTTTACGGCAAAAAAGCCGACAATGATGATTTAGGGGCGCTTGATAAACCAGCAAACAGCGTTTATTTACCACCTATCACCAATCATACCGGCGGACACGGCTTGGTTTCTACGATTTCAGATTATTGGCAATTTGCTCAATGCATTTTGAACCGAGGAAATTGGAATGATGTCCGTCTGTTAGCTCCACGAACAGTGGGCCTAATGACCTGTAACCATTTGCCAACCGAATTGCTTCCAATCGCGTTTGAAGGATCTGTTCCTATGTTGGGGATGGGGTATGGTCTCGGATTTGGTGTGATGCTTGATGTGGCCCAAACAGGTATGATGGGTTCTGTTGGCGACCACGGCTGGGGCGGCTATGCAGAAACGTACTTTTGGATCGATCCGACAGAAGAAATGGTCGCCATATTGATGGCCCAATATTTACCCTCACAAACATACCCCATACGGCAAGAATTTAGAACGGCCGTTTATCAGGCATTGATTGAATAAATAGAACAATATTTAAGGCGTAACCATTCAGGTGCCCGGCACTTCATTACCAAGTCTACTGGAGTAGCACACTCGTTTATAAGTGCCGGGCACCTTGGGGGAGTGAATGGTTACCTTAAGGCTGGTCAGAGAATTCCACTCCTCATCCCGCCCTTTCCGGTGCTGTTTCTTGTAGATAATTACATTACCATGTTCCGTTTCTACTTCTCCTTCTATTCTGCCAGGGCAACCGGTTCCGCAATCCATTCCTGCGTCATATTGGCAAAGAGGTAATTGCGCGTAAATCCGCCCTCATTACAGTTGTCTTCAACCGTTTGGAATTGCAGACTGTCATCTTCTAAAACGGCTACTTCATAAACCCCAACCATCTCGGCGTCACAAGCAACCCAATGCCCAACGTTTTCCAAATCGCGCAGATGGATCTTGCCGGCTTCAAACCAATATTCGCCGGAGACACGCGGCGCAGTCCCCAAATTTTCTTGTACCAGGGCGACGGTGTAACGGCCGTCATCCGTATACATCACATACCCTTTTTCCCCGGCTATCGTTCCCAGCCAGATACCAACCATCTCGTCGGCCGAGGTGATCATAGCCGGCTCTGGGGTTGACGTGGGTTCTGGGATGGGAGTGGGTTCTGGAGGGGTTGTGGGCACGGCCGTTGGCGCGGCCGCGGCTTCAGGCACGGCCGTCTCCTCAATTACCGCCGATTCATTCTGGCAACCTGCTAAAAGGGCCACAGCCAAAACGAGTAAAATGACACCTAATAATTTGACCTCAACAATATTATAACGTTTCATTTTCTGTCTCCTTGTTTATTTTGACCGGGAAGGGTTCTTTCGTTTCCCCGATCGGCCGATAATTCAAACGTTTGCGAGCGCACAAATGCCAACACATCATCCAGATTAGCAAAAACCCACCGTTGGCCGGTCTGCGAGCTTTCCAGAGAGGCCCGCCAAACCCAATCCCCATTATCTTGCGCCTGCCACAAACGCAGCAGGTAGGAAACATATCCGTGCTGGGTTTCATTCATTGTCGTCACTCGCTTTCTGATAACATTGTTTTCAGCATACAAATCAACCGTGATGAAATCGTCCTGAGAACATGAAGAAGGCGCGTGAAATATTGCCGCCGAATGGAATTCGGCGTCTGAAATACAAAACGCACTGAAAGTGCATTGGGGCATTTGCGTACATTCAGCCTACATTTGTGGGTGGGACAGCCGTTTTTCCTTTCTGGGTAATAATCATTTCATTTTCATTCAGTGGTATAATAGGCAGGAAAGGCTATGAAAATTCCGAATGGTTCTCAGGCAATTATTCACCCTGACAAGTTACGGGGCTACTTGCTTAATGTAGAACATAAACGTGGCACAAGTAAAGCCTCTTTATTGCTCTCTTTTGGCTATACACCCGAAAACTGGCAAGTTTTGGGGAATGATTTGCAACAATACCATTTGACGGCCGATGTAACGGCCGTGCGCGAAACACCTTATGGCACACGGTATGAAATACGGGCTTTTCTAATCACACCCAACGGCCGTTCTTTAATGGTACGTACTATCTGGCAGGTTAATACAGGCACAGAATATCCACGTTTTATTACCTTGTTCCCTGATTAACGGCCGTGTAAGGAGATGTATAATGGACTTTCCTCTGTTTAAAGATGTCGTTTTACTGGTAGATTTACCAGAAGAAGGTGTCTTGGCTGGCGACATTGGAGTTGTTGTTGAACGGCATGATGTCCCTGATCTGGAAACCGGTTACAGTATAGAATTTTTTAATATGTCAGGCGATACAGTAGCCGTTGCGGTTGTGCCGGAATCAAAATTACGCCGTCCTGTCGCTGCCGATCGTCCTATGGTACGGCAATTCCATGCGCCCCGTTTTTCTCAATCTGCTTCACTTACGGTTTAATGCGTAATTTATCCATCCGGCTGTTAGGCACATTTCAAGTTGAAGCGGCCGCTGAACCAATAGCAAGTTTTGCATCAGATAAGGTGCGGGCATTATTGGCCTATCTGGCGACAGAAGCCGATCAGCCCCATCGCCGCGATAAGTTAGCCGGATTATTTTGGCCCAACTCACCCCAAAAAACAGCCCGCACCAATTTGCGCCGCGTCCTGGCCGACTTGCGTAAAGCCATCGGCGACCATCAAGCCAATCCCCCATATTTACTCATCACCCGGCAGACAATTCAGTTCAACAGCGCCAGCAAGACGTGGGTTGATATTGCTGCCTTCGCATCATCGCCAACGGCCGACACAACCCATCAACCCCTCAACGAACAAACGGTGCAACAGATGGAAGAAGCGGCCGCGTTGTACCAGGGTCATTTTCTGGAAGGCTTTTATGTGGATGGCAGTCTGGCCTTTGAAGAATGTGAAAGGGGAACGTTTCCAGCGGCAAGCGTTGGCGCTGCTGCATCGTTTGGCCGCCCATTATGAGGCCGGCGGCGCATATGAGAGCGCCCTTCCCCATGCGTGGCGGCAGGTAGAATTGGATCCTTTCCAGGAACCGGCACAGCAGCAAATCATGCGTTTGTTGGCTTTAACAGGACAGCGGGCGGCAGCGCTGTCCCAATACGAATCGCTCAAACAATTGTTGGCCGAAGAGATGGGTATGGCCCCCACCACCCGCACCACCCAACTTCATGAGCAGATTAAGGCGGGCAACCTGGAATTACCTCTAGCCCAGCCAGACAAAATTCGGGGTTACAAACTGCTGGAAGAGATCGGCGTGGGCACGTTTGGCGCAGTGCATCGTGCCTATCAGCCGGTAGTAGCGCGAGAAGTGGCTATCAAAATCATCCTGCCGCGCTACGCCAACCAGCCCGATTTCATCCGTCGCTTTGAAGCCGAAGCGCATATGGCAGCCCGGCTGGAGCATCCCCACATCGTGCCGCTTTACGATTATTGGCGCGATCCGGATGGCGCCTATTTGGTGATGCGCCTGTTTCGGGGCGGCAATTTGGAAAGGATGTTGCAAAAAGGGCCAGCAGCATTGGACACGGCCGTTACCTTGACAGACCAAATCGCCTCCGCCCTCACCGTTGCCCACCGGCATGGGGTAATCCACCGCGATTTGAAACCGGCAAACATCCTGCTGGATGAGGAGGGGAACGCTTACCTCTCCGATTTTGGCATTGCCAAAGATTTGACGAGTTCACAAAATCTGACCGAAGTCGGGGCCATCCTCGGTTCTCCAGCGTACATTTCCCCAGAGCAAGTTTTGAGCGAGCCAATCACCCCATTGGCCGACATCTACAGCTTTGGCGTCATCCTTTACAGCCTGCTGACCGGCAAGCCTCCCTTTCCTGGGGAATCAATGGCGGCCCTTATTCACAATCATTTGCACGAGCCACTACCTTTGGTTTATGAGCAAAACGCCAATATCCCGCCCCAGGTAGATGCGGTGATCCAGCAGGCGACCGCCAAGAAGCCAGACGCTCGTTACCCTGACGCCCAATCGCTGGCTCACGCTTTCCATGAGGCCGTCTATCAAGTGGGCGTCACTATCTTGCCAGAGCCGCCGCCCTTGCCTGTTGAGGGTGATCTGATCAACCCATACAAAGGATTACGCGCCTTTCAAGAGCGGGACTGTGATCATTTCTTTGGTCGGGAAAAGTTGGTTGCGCAATTACTATCCCGCCGCTCTCCGTTCCTGGCCGTCGTTGGCCCCAGCGGCAGCGGGAAATCGAGCGTGGTTAAAGCCGGGCTGGTTCCGGCATTGCGGCAAGGGGGCATCCCAGGTTCTGAAAACTGGTTCATGGTCACGATGACGCCAGGCGCCCATCCGCTGGAAGAATTGGAAGCAGCTCTCTTGCATGTGGCTGTCAACCCGCCGCCCAGCCTCATTGAGCCGTTGCAGAAGGACAACCGGGGACTCATTCGCACCGTCAAACGCATCTTGCCCTGCGATCAGGATGAGGAACGACCCAGCGAACTGCTGCTGCTAATCGATCAGTTCGAGGAATTGTTCACTCTGGTAGAAGATGAAGCCGTCCGTAATCATTTTATAGACAGTCTGGTCACGGCCGTCCGCGACCCCCGCTCTCGAATCCGCATCATCATTACTCTGCGAGCCGATTTTTATGACCGCCCCTTACAGCGCCCAGGTCTGGGAGAACTGCTGCGCCAACACACAGAAGTCGTCTTGCCTCTGACGCCAGCCGAATTGGAACAAGCGATCAGCAATCCGGCGCGTCTTGCCGGGGTCACGGCCGAACCGGGATTGATCGCCGCCATCGTGGCCGATATCAGCAAACAACCAGGTGCGCTCCCTTTGCTGCAATATGCTCTGACAGAATTATTTGAACAGCGGGACGGCCGTGTCATGACCCAATCCATTTACACAGCAATTGGCGGGGTGGCCGGGGCATTAAGCCGCCGCGCCGAAGAAATCTACCAAAGTCTGGATGAAACCGGGCAAGAAGCTGCGCGCCAGCTTT
>JAAEOP010001252.1 GCA_024223125.1 Chloroflexota bacterium | reverse complement strand
GGCCGCTAATATGCGGCCGTTAGCTGGTCGTATTGCCACGGCCGTTTTCAACCGCATCTCCTTCATGGACACTCAAACCTGGGTGCGCCGCATTGATGATTTGCTCAAAGGACTAGACAGCTTGACCCGGCTCAAAGATGGTCTCATCCTCATCGGCATGACCATCATCATCTGGATTCCCATTATTATTGGCTATTGGGCTGGCTTAAAAGGGGTTGGTATTGAGGCTACCATTCCAATGGCTATTTTTGTAATGTGTGCGGCCGCTTTTAGTATTGCCGCCCCATCCTCGCCGGGAGGGATTGGGGTTTTCCACGCTGGTGTCACCCTGGCGCTGCAAGTATTGGGTCAGCCAGATGGGGCGTCGGCCGCTTTTGCTTTTGCCTACCACTTCACAAATCTGCTGACATTGACCGTCCTCGGTCTGATTGGCCTGGCAGCTACCGGCGCCACCATCCGCAGCGTCGTCAACACTACCCACGACTACCTGCGTCGCCAGAAACCTAAAAGCCCCAAATCATAAAGAGTGTGCGGCAAACGATTTCGCCAACGTGTACATAGGGTGGCAAGATTGCAAGTTGCAAGTGATTGCCTATGAAAATTCTGGAAGTTTTGACTTATTACCGGCCGTGGACCAGCGGCCTAACCATTTATGTAGAACGTCTCAGCCGCGCCCTGGTGCAGCAAGGGCATGATGTCACCGTTCTTACCTCCCAATACGACCCTGATTTGCCCGCCTATGATTTGGCAGATGGCGTCAAGGTAGTGCGTGTACCCGTCATGTTCCGTGTCAGCAAAGGGGTCATCATGCCCGGCATTGGACCGATGGCCTGGAAGCTGGCTAAACGAGCCGATGTCATTCACCTGCATCTGCCCCAATTTGACGCGCCCGGTATTGCGCTGCGCGGCCGACTCATGGGCAAACCCGTCGTCCTAACTTACCACTGCGACCTGCAACTACCACAAGGAACCTTCAACCATCTGGTTGACCGGGTGGTTCTGAGCATGAATCAAGCTGCTGGTCAATTGGCCGATGCGGTTGTTACTTACACCCGCGACTATGGAACCCATTCCCCCTATCTCTCCCAATATTTAGGCCAGAAATTACATATCATCCCCCCGCCTGTGGAATTGGCTGCCTGTTCGGATGAAACGGTGCGGCAGTTTGCAGAGAAACATGGGCTGCACGGCCGTCCCGTCATTGGTATAGCCGCTCGTTTAGCCACCGAAAAAGGGGTGGAGGTCTTGCTCAAAGCATTGCCTGCTATCCTCCAAAAACATCCCCAGGCCATTGTCTTGCACGCCGGAACCTACCAAAACATCATCGGCGAAGAAGCGTATGCCGCCCGGCTAGCTCCCCTTTTTAAGAAATATAAGAAACATTACCGGCTGCTGGGCAATCTGGATGGGGCCGAGTTCACATCCTTCTACAAAAATCTGGATGTGTTAACAGTATGCAGCCTGAACAGCACGGAAAGTTTTGGTCTGGTGCAAATTGAAGCGATGCGCTGCCACGTTCCGGTGGCTGCCTGCGCCCTGCCCGGTGTACGCCAACCTGTCGCCATGACCGGCATGGGTGAAGTCACCCCAATTGGGGATGAGCGTGCGTTAGCGGCCGCTATCAACGCCATCTTAAACAATAAACAAAAATATATGCGTGACACCCAACTCATTACCGCTAGTTTTAGCCCCCAGCAAACCGCATCTGAATATGTACGGCTCTTCCAGAATTTGCAACACGGCCGTCATGACCATACCACTCACGAACCAGAAGCCTACGAACGACTGCGCCATATGCGTGACAATTGGGAGAGGGAGTAGTTAGCAGTGTTCAGTCATCTTTCAATTTGAGAAACAACCACCGAACACTGCAAACCGAATACTTGCACCGGAGATTCAAATTTGGCAACGAACATCGAAACGTTTCAAAATTCACCATATTGGCAGGATGATTTGCTGTGGCGGCAGCTTAAAACCATTCCCGCTTTTCGTGCCCTGCTGCGGGCGGTAGAGTCGCGGTTTTATTTCAGTGTAGATTTGCCGGCGCCGACGCTGGATGTAGGCTGTGGCGATGGCCATTTCAGCCAGATGACCTTCGCCCAACCCATAGATGCCGGTATTGATCCTTGGTGGAATCCCCTCAAAAAATCAGACCGCTCTGGCATGTACCAAACTCTGACCCAGGGGCTGGGCAGTCAACTTCCTTTTCCCGACAGCCATTTCGGCAGCGCCTTCTCCAACTCCGTCCTGGAACACATTCCCCACCTGCAACCCGTTTTGCAGGACGTAAACCGGGTATTACAAATGAACGGCCGTTTCCTTATCACCATACCCAGCCAATATTTTTCCGCTTGGCTGGGGGGGGCTGTTTTGTTTGAAAAGCTCCATCTCCAGGGATTAGCTAACCATTACCGGCGCTTCTTCAATGGCATTTCCCGCCATGCCCACACTGACTCCCCCGAAGTGTGGGCTGCCCGTCTGGCCCAGGCTGGTTTTGAAATTGAACGCTGGCAATATTACTTTTCACCCCAGGCACTGCGTACATTGGAAGCCGGACATATTCAGGGTATCCCTTCGGCCATCATGCACGCCATCAGCGGTCATTGGATTGTGGCCCCTTGGGAAAGCAGTCTTAAACTAACCGAACATTGGCTGCGGCCGTATTACAGCGAAGAGTTTGGCGAACAAGGAGCCTACCTATTGTTTATAGCCCGAAAAATATCCTCTGCTCCTATCGCAGTAACATTGCCAGCGGCACGGCCGTTTTCTATTTCTGAACTAGCACATAGTCACATGTATTTTGAGTGAATGAGATTCCGGGGAGGGGATTAGAGATTGGGCTAATCTCTAATCTCCTCTTTGTCTAAAATGGAAAAAGTAGTGGCAAGACCACAACCACTTCAATTAAAGCAATAAAAATCAAAGCAGTCCCCACCTTTGCATAATCACCAAATGAATAATTGCCAGCCCCCATCACCAACGTATTGGTAGGCGAGGCAACGGGCGTGGCGAAGGCCATGGAAGCGGCGACAGCGACAGCCATTAAAAAGGCATGAGGTTGTACGCCCAATGTAGTGGCGGCCGTAAAAGCCAGCGGAGCCACAATAACAGTGGTAGCTGTGTTAGACAGGAATTGCGTAAACAGCGAGGTAAACAGGAACAAACCTACCAGAACAGCAATCGGCCCATAAACTCCCAACAAATCAACCAATCCGTTGGCGGCTACATCTATAACCCCCACTTTAGACATGGCCGTACTCAGGGGAATCATACCGGCAATCAAAAACAGACTACGCCAATCTATAAACTCATATGCCTGATCCATTGTCAGGCAGCCAGACATTACCATGATCAAAGCAGCTAACATGGCGGCTGTCGTTAAAGAGGTAACGCCACTAATCATCACAATGATCATGCCGGCTAAGATGAGTAAGGCAACATTGGCTTTTTCTTTACGCGGCGCTTCAATCATCGCTTCGGGTTGGCCGATAATGACAAAATCTCGCCGCTGCTCTTTGAGGGCGACAATATTTTCCCAAGGGCCTTGCACCAACAAAATATCGCCAAAGCGCAAAGGAGTTTTTTGCAGATCAAGCTGTTCATCTGTGCCGGGACGATTAATATTAAGGATGGTCAGTCGGTATCGGGAGCCAAAACGCATATCCACTAATGTACGGCCGACAAGGTTGGAACGACGCGGTATCACAACTTCGGCTACGCCCACTTCCCGATTGATAAGCGCTTTTTCGTCTTTGGGTTTGGCCGGCTGCACACCCAGGTTCCATCGAGCGGCCGCCTGGGTTATATCATCAGCATCCCCTTTAACAATTAGAACATCATCCAGTTTAATTTTGGTTTCGGCGTCGGAGACGATGGGCATATCTTTGATTTTAGCCCCATTCCATTTATCGGCCGGGGATTGGGCAAATTGGAATGACGGCCGTTGTTGTGACGGCCGCATAATTTTCAAAACAGTCAGTTCATAATCATGCCCCAGCTCCGTTTCTGCTACCGTTTTACCGATGAGTCCAGAGCCGCGTCGGGTACGTAAACGTAGCAGTTGATCAGGCAGTTTGTATTCGGCCACCAATTCCTTTGGCGTTTGCACCCGTTGGGCGTCTACTTTAGGGCGGCGGTCAGGCAGCAAATGCCGTCCAACTAACAACATAAACAAAATACCGCTGATGGTGAGGATAATACCCATAGGGGCGAAGCTGAAGAAATCAAAAGGCGGCAGCCCGTTGGCTACCAGAGTATCGCTGACGATGATGTTGGGCGGCGTGCCAATTAAGGTACTGGCTCCACCCAGCAATGATCCAAAAGAGAGAGGGATGAGTAGTTTGGCCGGGCTGATATTGGCGTTTTTTGCCATAACAATGACGGCCGGCAGCAGCACAGCCACTGTACCCGTATCGCTCATGAAGCCAGACAGCAGGGCGACGGCGGCCATCAACACCAAAATTAGCCGCCGTTCGTCGGAGCCAGAAACGGCCAAAATGCGCCGCCCAATTGTGCCTGCCAGTCCAGTGTTCATTACCCCGCCGCCGACGATGAATAAAGCGCCAATGGTTAACACGGCCGTGCTGGAAAACCCCGACAATGCTTCTTGCGTCGTCAGGACGCCGGTAAGCATCAACAAAATAACCACCCCCAGGGCAACTACATCTACTCGTACTTTTTCGCTAATAAAGAGGATGACGGCCGTGAGTAAAATGCCCACCACCAACCACATTTCAATTGTCATGGTCAATCAGTTCCTTTTGAGGTATTGTTACAAAGTAACCAAATGAGGTTTTAAAGAAAACCATGGGTAGCCAGAACGAACCAATTCTCATTAAACGAACTCCTTTTATTTTTCTCAAATCATTGGTGATCATTGAGTTTTTCTTTGCCCTGCTGCCGGTTTTATTGGCCGTGCTGCTCAATTTTACCAGACTTTACAATGAGTCGGCGCTGGCCGATCTATTTTCCTATAATTTGTTTTCAGTGTTGGCTTTAACGGCCGTGCAAGTGTTAAGTTTAACGGCCGCGTTTATGTGGTGGTATGTGCCCACTTACCAAATTGACCAGGAGCAAATCATCCTTTTGCGGCGAAATCTGCTAGCCGATAGCACTCTGGCTCAGACACAAACGGTTATTAAAACGGCCGTCCACTTTGGCCCCCTCGGAAAACGGTTTGATTACGGTAATGTGCTGTTGCTCTGCCGCCAACAAAGTCAGCCGATCAAACTCAGTCATATCAGTGATCCGGCACAAGTTGCACGGCAAATTGAGGGATTAGTCAAGGTGGACACGGCCGTACTCCCCTCCCCGCCCCTCGCTCTGGACAAACCCATCCCCCAACTAATCAGCGCCGGGGAGAGCCAATATGTTGAATTCAAATCAAGCTTTTTGTGGGATTATAAACGGGGAAATGCCAACAAAGCCCTGCACATCCCTGTGTTCAAAAATATCACTGCTTTTATGAACACGGCCGGCGGCGTTCTCCTGATCGGCGTTGCCGATGATGGCAAAATCTTGGGTTTGAAACCTGACTTTAAGCTGATGAAAAAGAAGGACGCCGACGGCTGGGAAAACAACTTTAACATGGCCTTTAACCGCATGGTTGGCCCAGAATTCCGCCAATATGTAGATGTCCGATTTGTAGCCGTTGAAGATAAAGTGGTGAGTGTTTTAGGGGTTCGGCCGTCGCCTGAACCAGTCTACCTCAACGTTAACGGCAAAGAAGATTTTTACATCAAAACCGGCAATGCCAGCCAGCCGCTTTCCGTGCGTCAGGCCAATAATTACATTCAAACACGATTTGCAGCGTAAACTGTTAGTTTGCGCTGCACAAACTAACAGTTTGTTTTTCAGTGCGGCCGCATCATCACCGGCAAATACACCCCATAACTCTGCTTTATAAACGGAACAGGTTGGTTGGCAAAAAAGATGTCATAATCGCCACTGTTGTTGAGGGCGTAGGCATTGGCTGACAGTGGAAAATTGGTGGAACGGGTGGCTCCAGAAATGTAGATACGGCCGTTGCCTGCCACCGCTATATCCAACCCCTGGTCCCAATTATTTCCGCCCAAATAAGTTGAATACTTCTGTTGACTACCCGAAGAATCAAATACGGTCAGGAAGGCACTGCGGCCTCCGGTTAATGTAAGGGAAATTGCATCGGCCGTTACTGGAAAATCAATCGACTGTGTGTCCCCTGTTGCCACCATTCGCCCGGCCGCATCCAACGCCAAACCAAACAATTCATCATGCCCACTGCCACCCAAATAGGTACTGGAAGATAGCTGTGAACCAACCTCATTCAGACGAGCCACAAATCCATCCCGGCTACCAGGCGGCGTGGTTGCAAAAGCCCCCGCCATCGTCGGGAAATCAGGTGACAACGTTAAACCGCCCACCATTGCCCTACCCTGTCCATCCACACTGATACTGTTGCCCCGATCTTCGTCGCTGCCACCTAGATAGGTGGCGTATTGTAGCGTGGGAGTGATAGGGTTGACTTTCACGATGAAGCTGTCAAACGCACCGCCGTAACCAGGCTGCATGGCGCCAGTAGTGGTAATAAAATCGCTGGAATTTGTCCAGCCAGTCAGGTATACATTCCCTTGACTATCCAGGTCTAATCCCCGGCTTTCTTCCTGTCCGCTGCCGCCGATATAGCTGGCATGAAGCACGGCCGTACCCGTCACATCCAGCCGTAATAAAAAGAGATCCCGCAATCCGTTGTGCTGTCCCTCAATGGTGTTACTGCTGGTGATAAAGTCGGTAGACCAGGTTCCGCCGCTGACGACTGCATTCCCGGCCTTGTCTATACCCACGGCCGTGCCCACATCAAAATCAGAGCCACCCAAAAATGTACAGTACGTCAGGTGTCGGCCGTCTGGTTCTATCTTCAACAAAAAAGCATCTCCAGAACCGTTATATGTCTGGTCATACCCCGGCACACTCCCAAACAATTGGCAAAAATCATCGGAATGGGTCAGCCCGGTTACAAAAGCATATCCGGCCGCATCCACAACAATATCATTGGCTTCATCAATGGCATTTAAGGCCAGCGCATTCAGCCATAAAATATACTCTGCCTGACTCCCCTGAGCGTTAAATTTGGCAATAAAGACATCAATCCCGTGCATCTGGCCCGATTTCATAGTTACTGTGGGGAAGATGGCGGACTCTGTTAAACCGGTAATATATGCGTTCCCGGCCGCATCAATGGCAATGGCCCGCCCATAATCAGAAAACTGCCCGCCCAAATAGGTTCCATACTGATTAGCCTGTTCGGGGCTGGCGGATACATTCATGATCCACCCCACCCACAATAGCGCTACTCCCATAATAAAAGACAATACCCCTACTCGATAAACCATAGTAAAATCACTCCATTTTAGATAATTGGTAGCTATACAGGTCATTATGATCTGTATAGGCACAATAATTGTATGTCAACATACACATACCCCACAGAAGGAGTCTCTTATGCTCACCCGTCTTAGCCGGCTGTTAATTTTAATCAGCGTCATGGCGCTATCCTTTTTTGTATTGTCTCAGCAGAACAGGTTGATGGCTAACGGCCGTGCAGCCGCCAACAACCACACCCTCTGCCAAAACGACATGGCCGGAACATACCCCTGCCACAACATTGACCTGCTTTCCTACACCCCCAAATCAGACCTGGGGGCAGCGTTTACCAATACCCTTGTTGCCAATTTGTGGGGCTGGACAGACCCAGACACTACCAAAGAGTATATTCTGTTGGGGTTGCAAAACGGGACAGCTTTCGTAGATGTGACCGATCCCATCTCTCCCACCTATTTGGGGCTGCTACCCACTCGTGTCCCTACCGCTACGCCTTCTGTTTACCGCGACATGAAAGTGTACCAAAACATCGCTTACATCATCGCCGACACTACCAGCCAAAACGGGATGCAAATATTTGATCTGACCAATCTGCGCGGCCTGACTACCCCCATCAGCTTCACCGAAACAGCTTATTACGAAATTGATCCCGACCCGGCCAACAACACCGCCCACAACATCTTCATCCACGAAGAAACGGGCTACGCTTACCTGGTACGCAACGCTGCCCATTGTAGTGGCGGAGCGATCATTCTCGATCTGCAAGACCCGCTCAACCCCAGTGATGCCGGTTGTTTTAATGCCGGCGGCGCAGCCTCAGACATTATGTGCGTCATCTACCACGGCCCGGACATCGATTACCAGGGACGGGAAATCTGCCTGATGGCCAGCGATGATGACCTGATTGTGGGAGATGTCACCAGTAAAACAAACACTGTTATGTTGGCGGCTCTTGATTATCCCAATGCCGTCCGCTCCCATCTGGCCTGGTTCACCGAAGATCATCGTTATTTTCTGTCTGTTGATATGAATGATGAGCAGGATTTTGGCCAGAACACACGCATTTTTATCTGGGATGCTTCCGATCTGGATGATGACACGTTGCAGCCAATTATTTACGATGGCCCCACTACTGGCGCCGATCACAACATCTGGGTAAAGGGGGATTACGCCTTCATCGGCAATTTACATGCCGGACTCCGTATCCTCAATCTGAATTATCTACACCTGGGTTTGGCCAGCGAAGCGGCCTACTTTGACAACTACCCCATCGATGACAATCCCCATCATGGACAAGGCGCCTGGGCTGTCTATCCTTATTTTGACAGTGGTACAGTGGCGGTTAGTGATCGGCAGGAAGGGTTGTTTTTATTACGGCCGCAGCTCCCCATTTCCTATTTCACCTATCTCCCCATCTTGAATAACTAAAACAGAAAATTCAAGTGCGTCGCACCTCTGGTAGCTGTATGATTATTCAGGTGCAACGCACTTTTTCACACCTCTCACCAGATTACCAGTTCAGGTTAATGCCTATTGGTTTGTCAAATGATTTATCGGGACGGCCGTTCAGGTTAGCCATAAACCAAAACTTGCGCCCGTCATCCCTAAAGGCAATATTGCCATCCGCAAAATCATACTGCTCGCCGCCTTGCCATTCCAATGTAATCACATTCTCCACCGTTTGGCCGCTGTTCAGGTATGTTTTGTCGGCCGGACGAGCTAACAAACGAATCTTGTCCACGACATTACCATTATTCAATTTAGCTCCATCGCTTTTACGGTAATGCTGCACAAATTTAGGCGTCTCATACAAACGTCCTACCTTCATTTTACAGGGAACCCAGGGAGCGCCGATTTGTCCGCCCTCGCTGCGGAAATGAGCGTAGAACCGATCCGGCCCTTCGCTGGTATCCTCAAAGCGGAAGATCCAATCTTCACCCTGAAACTTACGCACACCCAGCCGCTCATACTCTCCATTCTCACCCTTGATGTACAGCCAGTTGTTTTTATCCAGATGCCAGATTTGGGTCGTCTGCGTACCGCTAACACCATTGTCAAAACGGTACTCTTTGTCAAATTGACGCCGGTGTTTGCCCCGAATGAAAGGCAGCACATCCACTACCAAACCAGACGACGGCGCTTGCGCCCCCGACCCATTCGACGCGCCTACGCCAAAGTCTTCAAAACCCATCCAGTAGCTCACATCCAGGTTCGGTCTATCATGACCAACGATCTGTCCCCCTTTGGAAGTAAACTGCCACACATTCGCTTTGTGTTTTTGCCAGTGACGCGGCGACAAAAAACGCCAATCAGTTCGAGGCGGTGTGTCAATCGGGTTATTGCTAACCCAATTAGCTGACCAGAGCAAGAAATTAGAGGGCCAGGTAGAGGAAGCGGGGATAATGTCGTTCCACCAATTGGCGCGCGTATAAATACCCACCGGCTGCCCGGTATCATTCAAGGAGATGAGTTCTTTGCATCCGGCGCGAATATCTGCTTCATCGGTGGGACTGGTCTCTTCAAAATCCAACCACAAACCCATACTGGGCGTAAAACCGCGAGCCACGGTCGTTTTCACAATTTTCATGAAATGGGCGACCTGTTCGACACCAATCTTCTCATTGTAAAAATGGTAAATGCCAAAGGGCAGCCCGCGCTTCTGAATGCCTTCCATGTTGCGCCAGAACTGTTTGTCAATCCCGTCGGCGTCGGTGGAACCACTGCTGCGGTTAATGCCGTTACTGGCTCGCACCAATACGCCATCACAACGAATGGCGTCCCAATCAATCACATTATGGGCCGATACATCTATCACCAGGCCATGTTTGGGCGGGGGGGATGGTGACTCATCGGGCAGCGTTACAACTTCTTCTGGTTCGGGTTCAGATTCGGGGACATCTGGCGTTCGGGTTTCCGGCGGCCGGGTTATGCCCGGTAATGTTCCCCCAAATGCGTTATGTGTTTTGGCCGGCTGCTCGCCCTTATCAAACGTTTTACTGACACTGTAATTCATCCAGGAGTTCACATGATTGTCCACATTGTCCCAGCCGCTTTGCAGCGTCCAGGCGGCATCAAATTTTAGCTGCGGCCAGCGTGCTGTCATTTCATTGCGGGCATCCAGGAAAGAAACGACCGTTTGTCCCTGTGGCGCTTTGTTGTGGGCAAAACCAAATTCAGTTACAAAAATGGGGAAGGTTCGGGGAATATTGTGTAAATCGGCCGCGGCAATGGCGGCTTCAAAACGTCCCCAGAGCTGCGGATACCAGTTTACAGCCGTTTGTCCATCTTGCCACAAAGACCAACTATATTCATGCACAGACAAGGCCGCTTTATTAGGATTCTGGGCGCAATAACGCAAATATTTGAGCATACCCGGCTGGCTGTACTGCGTAACCGCATCCGCCAATCCCACTCCCTCATTACCCGGTTCGCCTGAGTTAAAGGAGGGGCCAGCAAATTTGTAGCCACGAGCATTCAAATATTTTGCAGCTGCCAGACACCATTCGCCCAAATAATCACACGCGGCCATATTGTTAAACATCGTGTCTCCCGCTTTGTTCTGGGCGCGTGGCTCGTTAATCAGTTCCAGCCACACTGCTTTGTCAAATTCAGACGGCAGGTTTAACAACAGTTCCTTACACAAAATAGGTGCGTCTTGCTTTGGGTCTACATCATAGTTGGGCGTTTCCCGCGACATGCGACCGGCCGCCTTTGTAAAACGAAAGCCTAGCCAATTTTCCACATTGCGCTCCCGTCCCACTTGCAATGCTTCTACCAAAGGGCCATAATGATCGGCCGCCTTCAGGCCAAAGGGAATACCGGCATCATTACATGCCCGCTCCCAAAGACCCAGCCCATTTTTATTACCTCCAGGTCCGGTATGAAAACCGATCTTAGAATTTGCCATGATTTTGTCTCCTTTTACGGCGCAGCGGCCGTATCAACAATGTTCCATCTTCGGAACAACACGTATTTCAATGAGAAACAAAATAGACAAGGGGCGTTAAATTATCGTGGAATTTAGTTTAACGTTAGGAGAAAGGCACCGCCTTTAGACAAAGACGGCGCCCATATTTTTTTAACTTGCGACTGCTTCCTGCACGGAAATATCTACAACGGGGTCATCGGCCGTGTCACCTCCAAGACCCAGTAATTGCAACAGCGGGCTGATGGGCATATTTCCTATGACTCGGAAGGAGGCATCTTCTTTGAGGGTGTTCAAAGCCATTGCCAAATCTTCCTGCCCCGAAACCATCGCCCCCAACCGTTCCACAGCGTCGCTCACCTTTAGGCTGGACAACATGCGTGGGTTAACTTCGGCTATTAACTGCTGCAAGTAAGGAGTGAATTGGCTTAAGCGGGGTATAAAATCAGACAGTTGACGGCCGTTCACACCATCCACCGGCCCATTCCCCAAATTCAACAAATTACCTACTAGCGGCACCTCATCCCCAACTTGAGTTAATCCATGAGATAAAGCCATGACGTTCGCCATAATCTGACCCGTTTGCCCGCCATTGCCAAAGATATGAATCTTAACTCCGGGAGCCAGCGCTTCAAACGCTTTCAGCGAAGCTTCAGCTTGAATTGTAGCAACTTTCTCATCGTGGCTATGCTGTAACCGCATCTTCTCCAGGTCTACCAATACCGGCGCTTCTGCATACAGTTTAGCCAACTGTTTTTGAGCGTTGACTTCAACTTCTTTCAAACGCTTCATTTTTTCGGCCGCCGCTTCCGCCTGCGCTTTGGCAACTTCGGCCTCGGCCAGCCCTTCGGCACGGGTGACGGCCACTTGCTTTTCAGCTACTTCCACACGGGCGGCATCTACTTCCGCTTCGGCCAGACCGGTTGCGGCCGTTTCCGCTTTAGTTGCTTCGGCCCGAATCTTAGCCGCCCGTGCCCGTTTCTCAGTGGCAGTAGCTTCGGCCTTCACCAACTCCATCTTGGTTTGGGCGTCCACCTTAATTTGCAGGGCATTCGCTTCCGCGTCTGCTTCCATAGACATAGATTCAGCAAGCTGACTCACTTCCACCAACGCAACTTGCTTGGCCCGTTCAGCCTGGGCCAATTCTTCGTTACTCAACCGCGCCGCTTCCGCCGTGGTCAACGCTGCCTTACGCTCAATTTCTTTGGCCTGAGCGATAGCTACGCGGGTGGCTTCGGCTTCGGTTTGGGCCAGATGAATTTTGGCTTCACGCTGCTGCTTCATCCCCCGCAGTTCC
Source organism: Chloroflexota bacterium (assembly GCA_024223125.1). Next base: position 6,942 of record JAAEOP010001252.1, on the reverse strand, counting down.
GCTTCCCGTTCTGCTTGAATCTGGGCTAGATGGGCTTCTCTTTCCGCTTCAGCTTCCCCAATTTGCTGCGCCAATTCAACCTGAGCCATCTCAACATCATGGGACGCCTCAGCGGCCGTTTTCTGACGGCCGACCTGTTTCAACTGCATCTCATGGCGACGAATATCTAACGCTTCTTGCTGGCTAATGGTGGCCGTTTCTACTTCACGCTCGGCATCCAGACGCTCGGCGGCCAATTTCTTTTCGGTGTCAGCTCGGATTTCCGATTCCAACCGTTCACGCGCCTGACGATCATCCAATTCGACCAACTGCTCTTTGTTGGTAGCAATGCCAGTCTCTTTAGAGATACGGGCTTCGGCTTGCTGGATGAGTTTGGTATAGGCCACACCATCAAGCTGGGTGATAGTGAGCAACGCCAGATCGTACCCTAATTCGGCCAAAATCTGGTTGACTTTGGGGAACCGCTATTTCGGCCAACATTTGACGGTTAGCGATGATCTCTTCCAGGCTCATGGTAGCTGCAGCGGCGACTAATTCGGCCGTGCCAACTTTGGTAATGGTGTAAATGAGACCGGTAGTATCTAGCCCCACACGCTGCGCGGCCGTTTCTGTTTTGTCTGGATTGAGCTTGGCGACAGCGTGCGCCCACAGGCGAAAGCTGACTTTACTGCTGTCCAACGCTTTCACACCCTGGTTGTTGTAGCCGTGGATGGCTACCGTGAAGCTGATGGTTTTGAGCTTGATAACCTGGGTATGGGAATTGAGCCAGTAACGTGACGGCCGCTCGGCCGTCTGGCCAAAGACTTTGCGCTCGCTAGACATGGTGACAATGTGACGGCCGTCGCCCACGACAACATGGATTTCATCCGGTGGCACCAAAATCCGGCGACCAAAGCCGAAGATGCCGCGTGCTTTGTCGGCCTCCGTCTGCAAAACAGCAACACTCGTGTTCACATCTCTCAGGCTGGTTTCTGCCTGATGTATGCGTACCTGGGTGTTGGTTACGCTTGTACTAAGCGAATCCGAAACGGCTGTTTCTTGTTCCGGCTGTGGGGGGATGATTGGTTGTTGGTTAGACATGGTTCCTCCTAAATGGGTTTGATTTGATCTTAATAATGTACTTCATATTGCGTATGGCGGATTCCATTTCCAGAATCGGTGACACCCTACGCATTATGCCCTACACTGGGAACCTGTCCAGTTAAACCAATCACCGACTTATACGCGCCACCTAACCAAAAGTCGCAGATATTCTCCAGCTAGTGAGGTCTATTACCAAACCAGAGTAAGCAGAACGTTAAGAAAATCAGGGCATGATTGTCCTTGTTACCATACTTATAGTTGCCCAAAGATGACACACTGTCATCCGGCTCAAACAAGCGCCTCTTTCGGATTTTTATACCGAGAAAGCTTGATTTTTGAAACCATTACTCAGGAGTACTTTTGCAGGAATCAACCTTAGAACACGAGCCGATTGAAATAAGCGACCCCCTTGAAGATGTGTTAGAACACGGCTGGCTGCATAAGACTATGGTGTTGTTTCACCAATCGGCTCAGTGGCCCAGTTGGCTACTGGTAGTTCTGCTACTGGCTTTGTCTACTATTTCGGGCAGCCTATGGTATCTAATCACCAAAGATAAAGAATCAGCCCAAAACATAACCATCCTGTTAGGACTGCTGATGACGGCCGATATGACCCTCCTCATCTCATTACCACAACGCGGTCTCTCTTTTGGCCCCTGGAAAGCTCAGTTTGTTGTCTTAATCATTCCCCGTATTCTGGCTATAATTTCGGCCGCTCTGATAGGGGCCTGGTTAGGTATTAATTGGGGTATTGTTGTATTTGTCAGTTTACAATTGCTGGCAATGGCCGCCTTGGTATGGGGAGCCGAAATTGAACCGTTTCGCCTACAGCTGACTGAATTTCTCATGTTTTCAGATCGTCTGCCGCCTGGCAGCGATCCCATACGGATTCTGCATATTTCTGATTTGCATTTGGAACGGCTGACAAAACGGGAAGAAAAGGTTGTGGCGCTGGCGTACAAAGCCAAACCAGATTTGATTGTGATTACCGGCGACTATGTGAACCTCTCTTACAATCGAGACCCCAAGACGCACGCTCAGATACGACAACTATTACGCCAATTTAGAGCGCCACATGGAGTTTACGCCACACTGGGCAGCCCGCCGGTAGATTTACGGGAAACGGTGCCGCCGCTTTTTGATGGATTGAAAATTTCGCTTATGCGCCATGCCTGGCGAAAAGTGGAGATGGGTCACGGCCGTCAACTCATCTTGCTCGGTATGGATTGCACCCATCATTTACCCACAGATACTTCCCGGTTAAACCACCTGGTAAACCAGGCTCCCAATAACGCCCCCCAACTGCTACTCTACCATTCACCAGAATTGATGCCAGAAGCTGTAGAACATGGGATTGATCTCTATTTGTGCGGCCATACACATGGGGGACAGGTGCGGCTGCCGTTTATTGGCCCTCTCTTAACCAGTTCTCAGTTGGGGCGTAAATTTGTGATGGGTTTGTATCGTCATGACCGTACTCATCTTTACGTCAGCCGGGGCATTGGTCTGGAAGGGTTAAGCGCCCCCCGTGTTCGCTTTATGTGCCCGCCGGAAATGACGTTGGTGACGATACGGCCGTCTTCACCCACCGCCTAAAAATCTCACGGCAGATAAATCTGCTGCTACGTCTGCAAAGTCGGCCTTCGCCGACTGATCTCCAGTAAGACCAATAATCTCCCGCGTGGGTACAGAGGCTAACAATACGGCCGCCGGCGCATGGTACGTTTCTAAATATTTTTGTGCCACCAGGCCCCATGCCAGGCGCCATGTACAAACAAAATAGGGGTATCCCACTGTGGGTTTTCCGGTTGGTGGGTAATCAATTCCAGCATGATGAACGAATCCTGAGACATCCTCCATCATTAGCGGCAGACATCTGATAACGGCAACTCTATAAAGCAAAGGCCGTACAGAGAGCAGTGGAATAACTACCAGAGGTGCGACGCACTTCAAAGTACGTCGCACCTGAATAGAAATTGTATGTGAGGAACTAAAAATGACAACAAACTTAATGAAGAGCAATATTTACCAACCGGCAAAACAAGTACCCTTTTTACTGCGGGTTATCTGGTTTTTCTTGTTAGGCTGGGAATTAACCGGCATGTGGATTTTAATCGCTTGGGTCTTGAATGTAACCATTATCGGGCTGCCTCTGGGGTTGTGGATGCTGGATCGGGTACCGCAAGTGTTGACCTTAAAAGCACGGCCGGGCGGCTATATGGTAAGTGGGGACAACGGCCGTGCCCATTACCACGCCGCCCCCAATCCCCCGTTTCCCGTTCGGGCGCTTTACTTTGTGCTGATTGGCTGGTGGTTTAGCCTACTTTGGGCCGCCCTGGGCTGGCTCCTTTGCGCCAGCATCATCGGCCTGCCTCTGGGGGTATTAATGCTGAACAAGTTACCGAGTGTAACGACGCTGCATCGGAGTTGATTTTTTGAAGATTAGGGGATTAGGAGATTGACGGATCAATCTCCTAATCTCCAATCTCTTTTTTTACAAAAGTGTAGACCAAACTTCAAGCTTCGCTTTCACCCGCCGGATAACTTCATTTGTAAATTCATCTGTATGGGCTATGCCGCCGATGTCGGCCGTTTTAATGCCATCATATACCGTTTCCAATGTCGCTTCATAGATAGCCCGGCTGGCCCGCTTGGCTTCTTTTTCTTTCATATGAGCCAACATACCGGCGGCCGCCAAAATCATCGCCATCGGATTAGCCATATTTTTGCCTTGCAATGTCGGCGCGGTTCCGTGTGGCGCTTCGGCCATCAGGCAATCAATCTCTCCATCCTCCCCAATAGAAATAACCATAGATTCTGACCCGGCAATGGAGCCAAACATTTGCAGCACCATATCCGAAAGCAAGTCGCCATCCCGGTTCAAGGAAGGAATAACCAGCGGGTCGCCGGTGGTGGCCAGCAACAAAGCAAATGTAGCATCAATAAGCTGCGGTTCGTAACGGACATCGGGATATTTCTGGGAAGTGGCATCCATCTCTTCCTTAAACATCCCTTCATATACCGGGCTGACGGTAAATTTGGGGCCGCCAAACACTTTGGCTCCCGTATTGCAGGCGTGCATGAATGCGTATTCCGCCACAGCGCGACAAACACGGCGAGTTATTTTTTCGCTGCGGAAGGCGACTTCATCCAATGAGCCTTCTTCCCCTTCGCGCCACTCTTTGGCCCCGTAAGCATCGCCGCGAGCCATACGGACAACGCTGATGGGCGCGTAGACGCCAGCAATCGGCCGTACGCCTGGAATACGCCGGCCAGTGCGTAAAATCACCTCTGCATCCATCTCCTCGCGCAAAATACGGTTGGGACTGCCCACATCTCCTTTAATTTCCGGGGTGATGGTGGCTGCTTTTAAGGCCACATGATATTGACGAATCGCTTGTCCAGCTTCGTAAACGACTTTGTTTTGGGTAGCCTGCCGGTTTTCCAGGCTAAGATCAAAACGCAAAAGTTCAACCTCATAACGGGTAACATGCGAGTCCAAAACACGCAGCGCTTCTTCTAATAATTCTTGTCCAGTCTGGTCCCCTTCCAAAACGACGATAGTTCGTGACATGGTGAGTTATCTCCTTCTTGATCGTAAGTAACTCAAATATTTAGGAAGCACGGCCGTATACACCCAATAATAAAAAGGCCGGGACACATAATCCCAGGCGCCGATGTGCCGCACCACCCGGGCGTTAAAGCCAGACTTGAAGCGCCATACGCCCCACAGCCGATCCGCTTCCACAAATTCATCGGGCGCGCCCCAAAAGTCATAAACGGTACAACCTTCAGCTTTAGCCCAGCGAACGGCTTCCCATTGTAACAAATAGTTGGGCATCCGGTTGCGCTCTTTGTGGGTGGATGCGCCGTACATGTAGATGACTTTTTGCCCAAATTTAACCAGATACACGGCCGCTAACGGTTCACGTTTATATTCAGCAATGAGGACATGACCCATACCCACCTGGTGAAATGTATTCCAAATATCCAGGTAATAGACTGACGGCCGTATGCCAAACCCATCTCGCACGGCCGTTTCCTGATACATTTCCGCCAGCAAGGGAAAATCTGCCGGAGTTCCATCACGGACAACAACCTCCTTGCGCCCCGCCAATCGAATGTTATAGCGCGTCTTGGACTTCATCCGCGCCAACAACTCTTCCTCCGACAACGTTAAATCTATCTCCACCGTATTGCGAAACTGAATCTGATCATCAGAAAAACGCCAACCGCGAGATGTCAACTCTTGGACAAATTGTATGCCTGTGGATGAACGTTGCTCGTCTTCATCTAAGCCCCAACTTAACACTACTTCAGGGTCAATTTTGATGAAGATCGCTTTTTCTTGTTTGGCAAGTTTTTCTAATTGGGTAAGAACGGCCATGCGTAAATCCCCATCAGAATAATCCAACGCCGGCCCTTTAGGCACATACAAAATCGAAGCCGGTAGCCGAGGCACTTTGCGTTTCAACACCATCGCCGTCGCCAATGGTTCCCAACTACTTTCGGCAACCGTCAGGCTGAGAGGCATCATCTGCCAGCCCCAACGAGACTTAAATTCGGCCCATGTCCAGCTTTGCAGCGCATGGGAATTGGGCATCGTTGCTAAAGCCTGACTCCAGACGGCCGCTGATGTTTCGCACTTAAAAGTAGAGGCACGGTAAGTTGATTGGGAGGTTTGAATCATAAGAAAGGGAGATTGGAGATTAGAGATTAATACTCAAAATCAATCTCTAATCTCCAATCTCTATCTACTCCGTCTCCATTGGTACAATTTATAAACCAGATTGTTATACACGCGGTCATTGGCGCCAACGGTGCGTTTAATCTGCCCGCCAAAGCCCCGTTTGAAGCGGTAGACACCCCACAAACCATCATGCCGCTTAGTGAAGTTTGCTTCCAATTCCGCTTCGGGCGCATCGGGAATGCCCCATAAATCATATTCATGGCAGCCCCGTTCTTTGGCCCATTTAATGGCTGCCCACTGCACAGCATAATTAGGCATCCGCGGCCGTTCTTCATTGCTAGATGCGCCATACAGATAGTACGCCGTCTGCCCACAGGTAAACACCATAATGGCCGACAATGGTTTCCCTTGATATTCGGCGATAAACAAGCCTACCTGATCCGTCTCGGAGAAAATATCGAAGGCGGTTTTGTAATACATGGGCGTATGCACGCCAAAGCCATCCCGTTGGCCGGTTAGCTGTACTAATTGGATAAAGATGAGTAAATCTTCGGCCGTCCCTGGCCGCACTGTCACCTCTTTTCTGGCCGACAAACGGATGTTGTAACGGGTCTTGGATTTCATTTTGGACAGGATGTTGTCCAATGACGGCCGTAAATCAATCACAATTGTCTGCGGCGGTTGGATGGTGTCTGTATCGGGTAATAGATCATACTGCTGGCAAACGGCCGTCCATTCTGGCATTTCCTCCTGCCACAAAAGCGGCTCTATCTTTACAATACCCATGCGCCGTTCATACACTGCCTGATCAATCTGGTTTAGCAAAACCGACGCCTGTTCCTCATCCTGCCAATCTACCAGGGGGCCATGCGGAATATACCCCATTTTGACCAGACCTAAAGCGGCCGATTTGTATAGAATTTGAGCGCCGGCTGCCAGACGGCCGTCCAGTTTCAACCATATGCGGTGCGAACGCCAGCCAAAACGATTTTTCAGCCGTGCCCAATGGGTGGTTTGCAAAATGGTACCCTGCGGATGCTGGGCTACAAACGCATCCCATTCCGCATCATCTTCCGTGTAAGGCTGTTCATCCAGCCCCAATAATTGGTCTAACATAAGGCGTGATTATACACGGAACGGGACATTATGAATTGTCAATTGGCAATTGT
>JAAEOP010001251.1 GCA_024223125.1 Chloroflexota bacterium | reverse complement strand
GATCGACTCCGCGCCTTGAGCGAGCTTTTACACGGCAACTTTAACACCTGGTACTCAAACCTGCACAATGTTACCCGGGCCGTTCGCCGGGCAGACTTGGTTATTGGGGCCGTGTTGGTAAAAGGGGCCAAAGCGCCGAAATTAGTCACGCGTGAGATGGTGTCGCAAATGAAGCCGGGCTGTGTCATTGTTGACGTGGCGGTTGATCAGGGAGGGTGTGTTGAAACATCTCATCCTACTACCCACTCCGACCCAATCTTTTTTGTAGATGGGGTTTTACACTATTGCGTGGCCAATATGCCCGGTGCCGTTCCGCGCACCAGCACCAATGGTCTTTCTAATGCCACGCTGCCTTATACGTTAAAACTGGCCAAGCTAGGATTTGAGGAAGCTGTAAACCGCGATAAAGCTTTGGCGCTTGGGGTAAACACATATCGAGGTAACATCACCTATCAAGCCGTTGCCGAGGCCTTCGATATGGAGTACACCCCTCTTGCAACGAACTAATTTGTGGTAATGCCGATTATGCTTAATTGGGGTTGGTCAAGATAATACCCAATCTTTGCCGACGGAGATTGGGAGATGAGGAAATAAGGAGATTAAAAAACCAATAATCTTTAATCGCCAATCTCTCCTTAAGAACGGTAATTAAGCATAATCGGTGTAATATATTTTTCAATCCCTAACCCGGACGAGCCGGAACCAAATAAGGCCTCATTGCAAATTTTCTTGCTCAAAAAACAAGAAATTCACTGGTTAGGTCATAATCTGATCTAAAAGGTACATATGCGATCATTCATTTCAAATCGAGTTCAACAAATTCCACCGTCCGGTATTCGTCGTTTTTTTGACATTGCGG
>JAAEOP010001250.1 GCA_024223125.1 Chloroflexota bacterium | reverse complement strand
TTGCCAAAGCGGTGAGGTGATAAGGGGTGGGGTGGAGAGGGAAACGGCCATCCACCCATTTACTGGTGGGATGGTTTTGCTAAAACCCCTATTTTATTACCCGTTCAAAAAATCTATGAGCTGTTGTAGATAGGTGATCCGCACAACCTGTTCTGGAAAGTCTTGGGCAACTTGCTGATTGTGCCGGTCTACCCAAACGCCTAAACCGTACTTACCTTTGATCACAGAGCCGATGGCGTCTACATACAAATTGTCCCCAACGTACAGGCAATTTTCTGGCGGCGTATGCAAACGAGCGGCCGCGTGGCGGAAAATAGTTTTGCTCGGTTTGTGTACGCCCAACTCTTCACTGATGATGATGTGTTGGGGTTTGATAAAGCCATTCACCATACTTTCCATGATGGTTCGGGTCGAGGCGGAATGATTGGAAAGAATGCCCAGTGTGAGCGGTTGTTTTTGCAAGGCTTGCAGTGTGGGCAGTACATCGTCATACATCGTTGTGGGAAGCTTGCCATAGCTTTTGTAGATGCGGTAAGTTAAATCACGGCCGATTCGAGCATAACCCATTCGCTGCAATAATTGCTTATACAATCGCATAATATCTTGCCGGGTTTGGGGCTGCACAATGCCATTGACCTCTCCCAAAGCCAGGTCATTGAGGTAATCGTGGCGAGCTGCTTTC
>JAAEOP010001249.1 GCA_024223125.1 Chloroflexota bacterium | reverse complement strand
CTGAACCCTGGCTGTCTGATATGCCCCCTGGCTCTATCATTCTAGGCGTCGATCCGACGTCTTGTGACCCCTCGAATTGGGATGGAGGCGCAGTAACTGCTGAATTCTTTCTCCCTAACACCTATACGCTAACGGTGATGCTTCTCCAGTTGGAGTGGCCCGACCAAGAAAGCAAAGGCCTGCATAGCCCTGAACGCAACCAGACAGCTACGATTACATTAGACGGACGTTCAATAGACGGACGTTCAATCTGGAGTCAGCGCACAACACACCTGAGAGCAAACGGGGATTACTATGCTACTGGACACAATACCATACTAACGACTTTTGTCCTGACGCAATCCATTACGCATACGCTGTCTATCAGCGTTCCTGCGCAAACCGCCTGGGATTTAAGCGAGATTACCCTGACCGCATATCCTTATCCCGACAAACATAGAGGCGTTGGTTATAGCCCATATTGGGACTGCCAATCTCCAGAGACATCTTTTCAGCCCACAGAACAAGCTATCAGAGAAGATTTATTCCGCCTCTTTCACACTTCTACAGCCATGCGCACATATGCTGCAACAGGCGTTAACGGCCTTATCCCCGCATTAGCAAACGAGATAGGGCTTCCCATTTATGCGGGCGCATGGCTGGACGGGGATGAACAAGCTGACGATCTAGAAATTCAAGCACTGCTCACTTTAGCCAATTCGACCAATCTGGAGGGGGTAATTGTGGGAAACGAATATTACTTACGCAACAGAACTGAGACCGACCTTCAGTATCTATTGCAGAAAATTGAGCAGGTAAAGGCCATTGTTGACCCTTTGGGCATCCCCGTCACAACTGCCGAACTTGACAACCTTATGTTTACCTGGGAAAGTGGCAGCGCGGTTGTCCCCACTGGAATTAATCCAACCTACCGCCCCATTTTGGATGAGGTAGACATCGTATTGGTGCATATCTACCCATTTTGGAGCGGGTTACCGATTGATGGCGCCGCGGCCTTCACCGTCAACCGGTACAAAGCTATTCAAACGCTAATTGAACAAGAATATCCAGGCCAAAATAAAAAAGTCGTCATAGGAGAGGCCGGTTGGCCGTCATTGGGTTCCCCACCGCCATGGGGAAATGCTGCGCAACCAGGTTTCTTACATCAGGAAATTTACATGCTGGAGTTTCTAAAATTGGCGGAGCAAGAGGCGGTTGAGTACTTCTATTTTGATGCTTTTGATGAATTATGGAAAATAGAAGAACCAGGGTTTGTGGGACAGAATTGGGGGTATTCATACTCCGACCGTGCAGCCAAACATTATTTTTATGGGGTTCTTCTTCCAGAAGAAAAAATCCCAACCCCACCCAGGTTGGAGCATAAAGTTTATTTGCCCTCCATTGCCACGACAGCATCCCAACGATTTTCAGTTTATACAGAGTGGTTAGCAGAACATGATGGCTTTCTTCCAACAGGAGCTACTGGGGATAGTGAATATGTCAGTGTCTACGAATGCCATCCTACTCAACCACACCGAGGAAATATGTCCATCCAAGCATCTTTTTCTCCGGGTGGCCCAACCGGTTCTGGAGGCGTTCAATGGCAGTATCCAGCCGATAATTGGGGGGACCAGGAAGATGGTCTGGATTTAAGTTGGGCAAACAAACTTACATTTTGGGCCAGGGGCAATCTGGGGGGCGAGAAGGCGCGGTTCTTTGTCGGCGGGATTGGGGATAAAGACACCCCCTATCCTGATTCGTTGAGACCCGTTGTCTCCTCAGGCTATATGACTTTAACGGACACATGGCAACAATATACGATTAATTTGAGCGGGCAAGATTTAAGCCACGTTATCGGAGGTTTTGGCTGGAGCACCAATCAGTGTGCCAATCCTGCGGGCGCGACATTCTATTTAGATAACATCTTCTTTGAATATGATCCT
>JAAEOP010001248.1 GCA_024223125.1 Chloroflexota bacterium | reverse complement strand
ATTACATCTCTTTATCATACTAATGACGGGGTTGGGCGGTTGGAAAATTTGCCGCGATCGCACTAACGCGCGAGGGCGGGACTCCGTTACCACTCGCCCGCCCAGACAGAGGTCAGAGGGCTATTGAGATGGGGGACGAACGCACCACCACCCGAAAACCGATACTGTCGAGGCGGTCGACGGGGACGAAGTAGACACGGTAAGCCGCGCGCGCGTAGCCACGGTTGACGTTCCACGAACCGCCGCGCCGGACGCGCCGGGCATCGCTCTTGTCTACGGCCGTATCTTCCGGAGTCTCATATTTATTCAGGCACCATTCCCACACATTGCCGCTCATATCCACGCAGCCATACGGGCTGTCCCCTTGCGGCGAATATTGTCCTACCGGTGTTGTCTTGCCCACATTTTTATTAAAATTGCACAGCTTGTCTGTCGGGTCATTATGGCCCCAGGGGTATTTTAACCCTTTCGTCCCCCGTGCTGCTTTTTCCCACTGCTCCTCTGTTGGCAGTTGCAGACCCGCCCATTCACAAAACGCTACCGCATCATACCAGGAAACCAACAGTACCGGATGTTCGACTTTATCCGCTGGGTATGTTCGCTTTTTCTGATCCCAGTTATACGGTTTTGCCCAATCTTCTTTTCTAAATGGCACGGTATACTTCGGGTTGGCGTCAATAAACCGCTTATAAACGGTATGGGTCACAGGCGTTTTGCTTATCAAATATTCGGGCAACTTCCGTTTTTCCCCTTTGTCGCCATACTCAAATTCACCAGCCGGTACGCGCACAAATTTTAATCCTGTTTTCTCATGGATAAAGGTGTCTCCAGAAGTCCCCGGCACTTCCGAAAGTGCCGGGGACTTTGGGGGTGGTTTCTCTGCTTGCCGCCGCGTGATCTGGCGCCAGTTTAGATGCGGCCGTTCCTTTTCACATATTGCCACCAATTCATTAACCCGGCCGCGCCGGTCCAAATAAGTTACCAATTCACGCGCCTGGCCGATTTTCCCTTCCCCACCTAAAACCTCATAATCCACGTTTAAGTTAAAGCACAGGTCTCTTAATTCATTCTCATTAAAGACCAGGACCATTTGCTGGCGTAGTTGGGCTAGGTTGGGGACCGTAAATGACTCGGCCGACGTCTCAGGCGGGGCTTCTGGCTGTTTCTGAAGCAGTTGTTTGGGTGGCGGCGTCGCCTGACTTAGCGGTGGCACGGCTCCAGTCTGTACAGTAAACAACTTGCCATCAGGCGAACGCATATACAAAACAGGCGTCACCCACTCTATGCTGTCCTGGGCGGCAAAGCCAATGGATTGACGGGCTTCGGTTACGGCCGCGTCCACCGGCAGCCCAGCGGCCAACGCCTCATAAAAAGAACGCGCCAATTCAATCGCTGCTCTATCGCTAATTTCATACTGCATCGCCAGCACGGCCGGCATTCCGCGCCGCACCAAAATAGAAGCGGCGCTGGAAAATATATCTTGCCCACTGCCGTGACCCCCTTCGCAAGCGTTCAACAACGTCAACCGTAATGAACGCTGGTTGGCCAGCAATTGCGCCAGTTTAGAAGCCATAAAGCGATGCGATTGCCCGCTGGCGTCGCACAAGGCCACAAAGCCTTCATCTCGCCGCTTATCAAAACCGCCATGCCCAATGAAGTGGAAAATATGCCACTTTTGGCGCAGCGCTTTTTTCAAATCTCGCCATGTTTGTCCCTCCAGCCAGGTTAATTCTACCTGTCCGGCCGTTTGCAAGTCGGCCACAGCCCGGTTGACCCGCTCTTTTTCCCACGCCACATCCAATTTCGGCAAATCAGTTGGGCTGGACACCATTCCCAAGATACGCAAAGGGGTAGCGACTTTTAGGGGAACGGGCGGCCGTGGCAGCTCCAGGTAACGGACAATGGACGTATCCTGTGACAGGCAAACGTATTCGGCGTCATTGGGGTCGTACAGAAATTCCCAGGGCAGGGCGGCCAGTTCCGGCGTCTCTTTTAAGCGTAGTTTGAGGCGCAAGCCGCAATTCTGCGCCAGCGCCTTGTTCAGGCTGGTGCGGTAAAGTCCCCGTATCTCATTGGGCAGCAACAGATCAAACAACTCCCGCCCAAAGTTCTGCACTGTCTGTTCTTCGGGAGTAAGGACCCGCCGTCGTTTAGCGCCGGACCGGAGTAGGGCAATCTTTAAGTCTTTGAGGCGACTTTCCAGTTGCAGTTCACTGGGAAAGCGTATACTTTCCCGCGCCTCGCCGGCCGGGGAACGAATAACAGCGACTAAATAATTGCCCTGATTACTGGGGCTGATTTCTACTTCAAAGTCGAGATATTCCATAGGTCAATGCCATCATTTTTCTATGTTTAAGCAATGCGTACCGTTTACCAGCCCGGCTATTGTAAATAATTTCGGGTAATTCGGCATGCTTTCTCTAACACGGCCGTGTAATTCGACCCACCCTCTTCTTCAAACAAGCGGCTAATCTGCCAGCCTGTTCCGGCCACAATATCCGCCATTTCTTGCGGGGAGACCATGAGATAATCAAACCAGGGGCCTTTGAGGGTTCGGTAACGGATGCGGATGCGGATTTGCCCGGCCATGCGCCCCATCTCCCGGTTGCGTTCATGGAAGGCGAGGTGATCGGGGTTGTCGGTGTCATAAATATTGCGGCTTTCGGCCAGGATACGGCCGTCGCGACTGGTCATGTTGTAAAAGCGGCGCAGCAGCCATTTGGCCCGCTTGTAGCTGCCAAACAAACCAAAGTTGTTGCCAAACATGATGATGGTGTCATAGGTTCCCAATGTGTTGCGGCTGGCGCGGGTGATGGACAGCAGCCGGGCATCGTGTACCCCACGCAGGCGCGCCGTATGAATCGCCAATGGTGAGTTGTCAATCCCCACTACCACATCCAACCCTTTTTCTTGCAAATAAAGACACACTCGTCCTGGCCCGCAGCCGATGTCCAGGCAGTGACCGCGTGCCAATTGAATTGCTGTTTGCTGAATGGGCGACCACGCTTTATACGGTGCAAAATAGGCTGCCGGGCCACTGGATATGTCTATAAAGCCATCATCCCGTTCCACAATTTCGGTTACAGCTTCTCCCTGGTAAAAGTCGTATACTTCACGGCCGTAGGCATCTTGTTCTGGTTTCATATGTGTCTCCTTTCGTTGGTAAATTATCAATACTATGCCAGAATTTTTTTAAGGTATAGAACATGAGCATATTAGTTGAACAGGATTATCTACTTTACGATGTCATAAATTATGAAATTGTAGCCGATTACATGGTTAAATTGATCTTTGATGATGGGACTGAACAAGTCATCAACGAGGTTGTTGTAGCATAGTTGGGGGTGGGAGTACGGTCGTTTTCCCTGTACATATTGTGACTTTGGCATAATTGAGGCAAAATTGAAATGGTGGCTGGTGGATAGTGGGTAGCACCAGCAACCATTTACAAGGAGTCTATTCGTGGAATTGGGACAATTAGAAGCATTTTTGGCCGTTGTACGGGAAGGTAGTTTTACCAATGCGGCCGCTAAACTAAATTTAACGCAGCCGTCGTTAAGCGCCCGAATTCAGCAGCTTGAACACAGTTTGGGCGTCTCCTTGTTTTTGCGTGACCGGCGGCCGGTACAGTTAACCCCGTTGGGCAAAATCTTTATAGATTATGCGGAACGGGCATTAGGTATTTTGGATGCGGGACGCACGGCCGTCCATGCGGCCAAAGCGGGCGATGTCGGACGGGTGACTGTTTGCTGCCCTTTTTCGTTGGCTTCAACTTTAATGCCAGAGGTGGTAAACCGGTTTGGGCAGGCGCATCCTCAGGTGGAGTTGAGCATCGAGGCCGGCCATTCTGATTTTGCCGTCAGTCAATTGACAGATGGGGTGGTGAACTTGGCGTTGGCGGCCGCATTTCCCCGATTTGCCACCCAAACGCGCACACTGCTGCGGCTGCATGATGAGATGGTAGCGGCCGTGTCGCCTGAGCATAAACTGGCCGACAGTGCGGCCGTACCCCTGGCCAGTTTGTGGACTTCTCAGATCATTGTTATTCATTGGGGGGCAGCGTTTGACGCTTATCTGGAAAGTTTAAGACAAATGAGTATAGCCAGCGGTTCTCTGGTGCGCGTTCCCCTGGCGGCGGCTTTGCCTATGGCCCAACTGCCGAATAGTGTTACCTTTTTACCACGCCGGTTAACGGCCGTATCTGGTCTGGTAGAACTGGATGTTCCCGAATTCAAATTCGATTGGGATGCTATTCTTATGACTCGCCGCGAACGGGAGTTAACTGAATTGGAGCAATCGTTTGTAGATATTGTGGCGGCTGTCTGGCACAGCGGCCGTCAATCTGTCGTATAATTTCAGTAAATAATGATTTTCGTCACGAATACCACTTCAACATATCTTTCTCTAATCTCCAATCTCAAAAACAAAAACCCCATCATGCCCATAAACCATTTTTAGGTTGGGATTTTTGGCTAAGGCGGCCGGATCAAAAAAACCGCCACGAGCGCCCACGAAGATGTGGCTGATGCCTTGCTCTTGCAGCCACACGGCCGTTTCCATAGCAGACCAATCTGTTACGGCCGTCGCTTTCTCATTAAACGTTTTCACAGTGGCAAACAGGTCAGCATCATAATCATAATCGGCCGGGGGGGTACTGCTGCTGCGGTTGGTCAAAGGCACAATCCAGGCCCCACCATCTGACCCGGCCCAAGTTTGGCCCAACCAACGCCAACTGTTAACGGCGATGAATGCGTCCGGCGCCGTATTTTCCTCCAGCCAGGCCAACGCGGGGAGATCCTCCGGTTGAACAAGGATGGTTTGCTGGTTGAGAATGTTGATTTGCTGGTGGATACCGAATAGGGTAACGGCCGTGATCACCCCCCCCGCCAGCACATATCCCAACAACAACACAATCCAATGAGACCCTTTTAACCAGCGCCACAAGCGATCTAGATGCACGGCCAAAAAAATAGCCAGCGGCAAAAATAGGGTGATGTACATACTGTTCAGATTGACCAATGAGGTAGTGGGCAGCCCCAAATAATCTCCAGCCAACAGCAGAAAAAGCAGGCTGATCCACAAGACCAGTGTCAGAGGCAGGATGACCCAGAGTCGCTTTTTCAACAGGCCGCCAATAAGCAGGAATGCTGCTGCGGCCGCCAACCAGATAAAGGCGCGATCCCACCCGGCATTGAAATAGCCAATGGGAAACTCATTGTAATTTTGGATGGAACTGGCGACCACTTTGACAGGTTTAGTTGTGTTCCAGAGCGTTATCAGCCGGGGCAGCGTTAGAAGTATGGTCGATCCGGCGCTCAACAGCAGCCAACGGCCGTGCCTTCCCCAACTCAACAGCCAGAGGACAACAACAAAAGGCACATAGAATAGAAAGACACGGAAATGAATTAAGAACAGAGCGGCCGCCAGCAAACTGACCACCCACCACGCCTGTCGCCACCGTCTCGCACCGCGAACAAGCAGCCAGGTAAAGGCCAATAAGACGGGCATCACTAGCATAGCTGTCAATTGGGTAAAGCGGCCCCAAGTGGCGTAATAGGCCGGAAAGTAAAACGGCAGCGCGACCAATAAAGCGGCTAATAATGCCGCTTGTCGTCGCCGGATCATCAGCCACACGGCCGTGTACACTGTCAACGGAATCAGCGCATTTAACACTTGTCCCAAAACCAGCAGCAGCCGGGGCAGTTCCCAGCCGCTCATGAGCATGAGGCTGGCGGAAAGGGTGTGGAAGCCGTAATGGTACGGGAAGCGGTCTACCGGCAGAAAAGGGGCGTAATTGGTGATGACACGGCCGTTGTTGACCATGACAGCCGTGATGAGAGCGTGGCGGCTGGCATCTACCCAGGGGGCGGCGGCCAGGTCGCGCACGGCCAGCAGCCGCACGGCCAGCCCGATGAGAAGGAGGATGAGAAGGAAGGTGTGTTCGCGGCGCCATTTTGACAAGGTGACATGATGCAGGGAGGCAGGGGGGCGGGGGAAAGGAGGATAGGGGCGGTGTTTTATTATTTGTATGCCGATGAGGAGCCAGCCACCGATGAGTGTTAGCCAGAGAAGCCAGCCATTGAAGCGCCCGCCAGCCAACGAAAAGAACTGCCAGATGAGGGGCCATACGGCCGTGCCCAGCGCCAGAATCACACCCCATTTTGCCATGATGTCCCACCGTGACCAGCGTAACGGTCGCAAGCGCATCAGCAGCAAACCGGGTAAGGGTAGAAACAGCAGCGTTAGGAGGATGATCAGCCCATCTTGCCAGAGACGTTGGCCTAACATAGCGGCCGCTGCGGGCAGGGCTAACTGGTAACGGGTGATGAAGCGTAAATCTTGTACGGCCGTGTCGGGCACATCTGCCTCACTATCACTCAATAACGTCAAGGCGCCGTCATTGTAAACATCCAGGTCATACCCCCACACTGTTAGTTGATTGGCGGCATCACCACGCAGTTGCAAAAAGTAACGCTGTCCGGCTGAATGGGGCTGGGCAGGGAAGGAGAGTGTATAATTATCGTTGTGTTTGAAGTTGCGGGAAAGCAATGTGCGTTCAACGATGATATTACCAATTTCATTGCGCAGGCTGAGGGTGAAACGGCCGTCTTCCCCTGGCTGTGGTT
>JAAEOP010001247.1 GCA_024223125.1 Chloroflexota bacterium | reverse complement strand
TCGTGAAACGTATTCCGTAATCCGTATTCCGTGATCAGATTACGGAATACGATCTAATCAAACTCTTCCCGAATGGGAACCAACGCGGGCTGCCGTCGCCGGTTGGGGTTTTGTTCGATAGCTTTATCAACTTCTTCCAGCCAGATGCGGGGTAACTGTTTTAAGGCATCTGCCTGCGCGGATTGCACTCGCCAGAGTAAATCTTTTTCCTCTTTTAATTTGCTATGGGCTTCTTCCAGTAATGTGATTTGTTCTCGTGTTTCCCGTTCGTGCCGGTTGACGGTGGCCCAACGTTGTTCCCGGTCTACCTCTTCATTTTTCCACTGTTTATCATTTTCATGCCGAAAATCTTCCCAGCGGGATTGCATCCGGTCGGTTTCTATGCGGATTAGTTCAGACGCTTCATGCTGCTGCTTTTCAATTTGTTCTTGCCATTGGCTGATGGTGTCCACGGCCATTTTGGCTTCTTTGTATTGGTCAGAAAAGCGAATCCACTCTTTGTTAAAACGTTCGATGCTGTTGGTCTGGTCTTCTAAAACACGCCGCCAGGTTTCCAACTTTTGATTGCGCTCATACTCGCCCAATTGAATTTGCTCCATCCAATTTTTGGTACTTTCGCGGATGGTTTCTTGCTTTTCGCTGACGGATTGCATATTGCTTTCCAGGCGGATGGTGGCGCTGTTGATGGTATCGAGACGGCCGTAAATATGTTCCCAACGTTTGTTAATTTCCACAATACTCGTTTGCAGGTCGGCTACATTGCGGGCATTGTGCTTTTCCTTCTCTTCCAGAAAAGTGAAGTTGCTATCCCATGATTCCATTCGGCCGCGTAAATCAGTAAAATCAGTCTTTTGCATCCCAATCAGATTAGACAGACGGGACTCTTCAGCGCGGCGTAAATCCATCTCGTTTTTCAATTGGCGAATGGGTTCTTGTTCTTTGCGGATGTCGGCCAATTCACGGCCGATGGCTTCCTGCTCTACGCGGCGCAAGCGATCCATTTCCGCTTCTGATTGCACCCGCCGCCGGTCATACTGCTCAATCATCTGCACAATTTCATCTTTGAACTGCCCCAATTGCAAATCTACCTGGGGAATGCGGGACAACTGCGAATTGACGCCGGAGACCTGCCGTTCCAATTCCTGAATTCGCTGTTCGCGGCTGCCCAGGTCACGTTCTTTCAATTCTAATTTTTGCTCTAATTCGTTGAGGCGGCGGTTCAGTTTGCGCCGTTCATCATCCAGCCAGGACACGCGGGTTTGTAGATCCTTAACAGTTTGCTGTTGGATGGGATTGTTTCCGTTACTTGCCATACGGTTTCTCCTACAAAATTATGGAGATTGGGAGATTGAATTTCGTAATCTCCCCATCTTTCAATCTCCCCATAATACAGGTTGGCTTGTTATTTTCACCATCGCCGCATTATAACTTGTGGGTTGGCGAACTGCCACAAGGCTCATGGAAGCAGCATGTCTGACGGACGATGGATGACGGCCGACGGCCGCCCACAAATTGAGTAGGGGCGGGATGACCGGCCTAAACCCTTTGCCCAACACAGAACCAAAATGCCGGTCATCTCGCCCCAGACACGGCCGTGCGGGAAAAGACGACGGCCGACAACGAAATGGGTAACGGCCGTGCGGGGGGATAAGACGGCGCGGAATGACGGTTTTAGGCCAGACAACGACCACACCGCGCCATCCCACCCCTACGACAATGATTGCAAAT
>JAAEOP010001246.1 GCA_024223125.1 Chloroflexota bacterium | reverse complement strand
TGGAATAAATCGCGTCCCACGTACTCCAGCAGGGCCGGATCCAGCCGGCGGCGCACAATGTTATCGTAAATGCGACGGGCTTCTTCTTTGGTGTAAAGCTGACCCTCCACCTTTTCGCCGTCAATCCACATGGCAAATTCGCTGATGGCGGCATTTTCGGGCAGAGGGAAGATGTAAGTCCCTTCCAGCGACCATTGGCTGTCGTTGCGGAAGATTTGGTCCACCCGGGTGGTAGCCACCTGGTCGTCGATGGTGACGTTGACTCGATGATTTTGGACGGTTAGATAGGGTATGTCTCGCGGCGGCGGGCAGTCGAGACAGATAATGGGGGGTTCGGGAATGATGATGCCGTCGGCGAAGGCTGGAGTTGGGTGAGTTAGGTAAGTTTGCAGAGTTAATAGCGTTAATAGAATTAGCGTGGCTGTTATGATGCGTTTCATAAAGGAGCCTCCTTTGTTCATTGTTTCATTGTTCATTATTTCATTGTTCATTGATTTACGCTTCTGTGTGTAAGACGTCGGTAGAGGGGATTTGGTTCCCGGTGAAACAGAATTGGAGAGTACGTAAAATTTGTTCGATTATGTTATAATATTAGGGGTAGCAGGTTCATAATGACTATTGAAACAAAGTTTCACATTAACCCCTATATTGCCGGCAATCCTGTATATGGAGAATTTGGTTTTTTTGGGCGAGCCGATATTCTCCGTCAAGTGGAGCAGATTCTGGCTGCACCGGGGCAAAATGCAGT
>JAAEOP010001245.1 GCA_024223125.1 Chloroflexota bacterium | reverse complement strand
TGCGAAAATAGCGCACGGCAGTGATTGCTTAAGCTTGTGAAATTCTCTGCATGGAGGCTCAATGAAATATATACGTTTGATTTCCCTTTTTGTATTCGTGATGGCTGTATTTGGCGCCACAGTTCGCCAGGGGGGCTACGCAGCCCCGCCCGCACACCCGATGGATGACTACGAGTACGCTCTGATGATACCGGTTGTGTTTGTCGATAATCGGTTGGTGGGGTTGTTTTCCGATCCGTTTGACAGCGCACTGGGATGGGAACCAATGCTGGAAGATGAGGCGAGTGCGCAAATTATCGACGGCGAATACGCGCTGTCTCATATGGTGGACAACCGCGTGGTACGGAGTTCATCCCCACTGGAGGCCGTACCATCAACATATATTGTTGAGGCCGATGTGCGATACATCTACCCCGAAGGCGTCACGCAAACGGACAATCGTTTTGGGCTTTTTTTTGATTGGTCAGGGAATAATCAGCTCTATATGTTTGTGATAAATCCAGACAGCCAATCCTTTTGGCTTTATAAATATGATGCAGAGGAAAACCCGCTGGGGGGCTGGGTTATGCTGGCTTTAGGCGGAAGCCCGGCCATTAAACCAGGGGGCGCCATAAATCATCTGAGCGTAGAACGGTATGGGAGCCTAATCCGGCTGTTTGCCAACCGCACCCTTCTGCGAGAGCTGACAGACACCACCTACAGCGGCGGGAAAGTGGGGGTTGAGGGCTGGTCATTCGAAGCCCCTGCCGAATTTCGGTTCGATAATTTCAGAGTGTACGAACTGCCGTAATCAGGAATGGGGATAGTCCGAATATTGCGCTGAAACTGCAACATCTGGTTACGCATATGCGAGTAAAATAACAATAGGCTTCAAGTTGCCAAAGACCTATTTAGTTTGCAAATAGTCTTTTTGCATGGTATTGTTGCGACGGCCTCTCCCTACGCTTTCAACACAACCTTCATCACCACGAGCATGGATGACAAGCTTTCTTCTGTCAGGCACTTCAGCGCACACCCACGTCGCAATTCTATCGGCACACGCTGTTGCCTGGTGAATGTGTGATTAGCGTATATTTATTGTGTGATTGTGTAACACCACTGTAGTTTAGCAATTTAAGCTTTGCATCCGGATATACCCGTCCCCTCCCGGACGGGGTGTATGACGTGTGTCCATTCTCCCCCTGCGCGCGGGAAGAGTTAGATTTTTCTTGTGAAAAGTCTGTGCAGCGCACAAGAGAATAATTGTACGGATGTTCGCGGATAAAGTGGGAGTAACACAGAATTTTTTCTCTGTGCATCTCTGCGCGCTTCTTCTATGCGTTTTCGTAGACGGGTGTAAATCAGCTGCTTTCTTTTTTAGCGCAGTTGGGCAATCAAGCGATTGGCTAAGCTTTTCCACCTATTTGGCGCATATTTCTGGAAAACGAAACTGGTTGCCTGACAAATTTAGGATCATTGTAAAAATTGGAAAAGCCTTTCACCGCAATCTAATTGACAAATCAACCCAAAGTCAGACAAACAAGTTTTTACACTCGCCCAGATATGCCTTTGCAGGGTGAAATTTTTGCCAATATCCCACATCTAGGCGTCAAAAAATTGGCGGTTGTTTGGGTTTGAAATACTTTGTTAGGGCTTACGCACTTTGGTGAAAAATAGCCCGAAAAATGGGTATGGGGGGGTGT
>JAAEOP010001244.1 GCA_024223125.1 Chloroflexota bacterium | reverse complement strand
CACCTAAATCGCCGGAGCGGATACGCTCATAAAGTGCCGTCGTGTCTGGAGATGGTTCGACAGCCAACTCTGCCCGCAGCAACCGGCGACAGGTTTGGTAATGAGCCAAAGCTTCATTGCGCCGCCCGTTCAGAGCCAGTAGGATCATCATCTGCCGATGGCCCCCTTCGTTGAGGGGGTCCAGGTGTAGCAACCGCGTCGCCTGCTCGATGCCGGCCTGATGCTGCGCCGCAGACACGTAGTAGCTGACCAACTGCTCTAACCCCTCTGTGACCAATCGGCCCAATCGTTCCCGCTCGACGACCGCCCATTCTTCAAAACCCAAAGTATTGGACACGTGAAAACCGGCCAAAAAATCGTCCCGGTAGAGCGCCAACGCTTCTTCCAATAAGGCAGCCGTCTCCTCGCATAGCCCGTCATCAGCCGCGATTTGAGCGGTCACGGCCGTCAGTTGCGCTTCCAGCATATGGGTATCAAGCCAACAATCGTCGTTGGCATTAAAGGCTACGCTGTGTCGGGTTGTGTGGAGATAATCGGCCAGCGGATGCAGCCGACTGAGCAAGACGCTGATGTTGGCCCTGGCCCGCGCTTGGGGCAACTCGCCATAAAACAGATCGGTCAATCGGTCTCGGGAGACCGGTCTACGGTTACAAACCAGATAAATAAAGAGCGCTATCGCTTTGCGTGAGGTTAAGTTATCAATTGCTTGTTCATTCAGGTGAAAGGCAACGTCGCCCAGTAGAAAAATCTCCAAATGGTCACTCATTTGGCCCCCTTGCCCCGCTGAAAGGATTTTGAAAGGGTTTTGAAAGGATGATTTGTTAAATTTATGGCAGATCACCAGAGGTGAGGAGGATTGGTGGGGTCGGGTTTGATGATTATAGACCTCATTATAACAGAAAGTTGATGACTAACACAAAATGAGTACCGTTGGAGATGCGCCACCTACAGAGCAAGCGAATATATCTGACCCACTGTGTTACCTGGCCTATCTCATCCGCTTACGCCGGGATAGCGAGTCAACTCCCTGGCGGGTGACGGCCGAGAATCCGCACACCGGTGAGCGATGGGGCTTTGCCAATTTGGATCGATTTGTCGAGTTTCTGGAGGAGCAGACGGGGGAAATTGTAAATCAGACTGAAGCACAGCAAAAGAAATAAGCGATAAAAACACCAATCAACGCAAATCTACCAATTTTGGCGGGTTGGCCTACCGATATTGGTTGATTACGGGTAGAGAATCGACCCCGTTTGTTTTATGGT
>JAAEOP010001243.1 GCA_024223125.1 Chloroflexota bacterium | reverse complement strand
TCGCCGACATTTCAAGAGATGTCCCCTTTGTTATTGGACGTATGGTTGCAAAATTTGCATGACGCCGATCTCAAACAAATAGTTGCCAATCAGTACACTCAGTTTCGCCAACCGCTCATTCAGATTATAGAAGAAGGCATCACCGATGGCACGTTTAAGCCGGTGGATGCGGCATCTTTAGCCAACATCCTGTTAGCGACGTTCGACGGGCTGATGGTGCAGGTGCTAGTGGACGAAACAGCCGTAAACTGGGCAGCCATTTCTCAAACCCTAAACGCTTTAATAGGTGGGCTGCTCACCGAACGATAAGGGGCGCCCCGCCCGCCTGATGAAATGGTTTGACGCAAACCATTGGAGAAAAATCATGACTTCAGCACAAGAATCCGATTCCAATCAACCACGATCGTTCCCCAGACCGGGAACACCTTATTATGGCTATACTCAGGATCCCAATTACCAATCCAAAGGTCTGAGCGCTCTCAAATATGTAAACAAAATTGTGGTGCCGTTATATCGCTGGCGTATTCTGCCCTTGTTGGGCGTTCATCGATGGGCGCGCATATACGTGATTACAGTTGTGGGTCGTAAATCGGGAAAGAAGCGCCATATCCCGCTAGAATATTTCAAATTGGAAGGGGAGTTATATGGCGGTGTGTCCGGCCCCCGAAGATCACAATGGTACAAAAACATCCTCGCCAATCCCGATCAGGTATGGGTTCAACTGGGGTTTCGCAGTTATCAGGCGCGAATCGAATTCCTGGACGACGAGGAGTTCATTGAGGCAGTTAAATTGTATGCGTCGAAATACCCCAAAATGGTAGCCACGGTGTGGGGGTGGGATCCGAAGCGAGATGATGTGGAAACGGCTGACTTTTCACCCATGCTCAAAGTTCATCGCTTTTTTCGCATCCACGAGCGGTAAATTTTGTACTGAAAAACTTCTTTAGGACTTACGCAGTTCGGCAAAAAATTGCCCAAAAAATGGGTATAGGGGGGTGT
>JAAEOP010001242.1 GCA_024223125.1 Chloroflexota bacterium | reverse complement strand
GTATCTTACCCCAGCCCGCCAACGAACTTGTCCATCTGGGCCAGGGCCGGTACTATGACCCCTCGCTGGGCCGACCATTACAGCCCAACCCCGTCGGTGCCCCGCCGAGTGTGCCCCAGGCATTGAATCGCTATGCGGCGACGTTGCTGGGGCAGCCGGGGGTGGCTCAAGGGGCAATGAGTAATCCTTTCGCAACGGCATTTTTGCATCAACTGCCGGGATCAGCCTTGGGCTTGGCAATTAATCAATCACCGGTTGTTGGCACTCAAATCCTGGGCAAGTTGGAAATAACTTATTTACCCTCCAAAGGCTTCCAAGGATTTATTACCCGGGCCAGTCAAAGTTCATTAGGTCGACAATTCCCACGCCTGCCTCTAATCGGTAGAAAGATTGCAGCTTATTACGCCAGCCGTTACCGGCGAATGATTGTACCGGTTCGTCTGGATCAAGGCGGAACATTGGCTGATGAACTGCTACAGGGCGGAAGCGTAGTACTCAACAGGTACGCCGCGGGGCGGTTGATTGGTAGTCGGACGATAGAAGTGGTACGCGGAAGTTATGGGGTGCTATTCAAAAACAGGGCTTTATGGGCTGGCTCTACGTTTTCTGGCATCATTGGTGGTGCGCTCCAAGTTTATGATGATTGGGATAATCCATATTTAACGGGTGGGCAGAAAACAAGTAGAGCTATAATATCTACTGGTATTTCTTTTACTGCTGCATATGCTGGTGCCAAAATCGGTGCTGTAATTGGAACCGCAATCGAACCAGGTGGAGGAACCGCAATTGGTACTGTAGCTGGTGCCATTATCGGTTTCAGTTTGGGTTTAGTTGGAGAAATGTGGGGTACTCCTCGGATATTTGAATTAACTGGGGATGTACCCGAACGCAGATTAGCTCCGTTGCCCTGACAACATCATAATTATTGCTAATTTATCAAGGTGATTTCAGTGGAACGATTTTTGTGGACGGTAGGCATTTTTGCCATTGGCTTATACATGATTTATAGCGGCGTGATAGTTCGTCTTGGAAAATCACGCAAACAGTTTGTTGGTGGTAGTTTTCCTGTCTTAGCGCCACGAGAGATATTTGTCTTATCTATTCCAATAGGTTTGGGAGTTGTTACTATAGGTTTTATGATAGTTTTCCCGGAGTGGGGGGATTTATTAAATTATCCAGCCGGTTTTTTCTTCCTTATAACGGTTATTCTTGGTTTTTGGGCACCAGGATGGGTAAAGCCCGATTGGTTACGCTGGCTGGATGATAACTATGGCCATGTTAGAGATGAAATGCTTCAAGAAGCCAATAAAATGGGTGCAAAGCAGTGGGAAAAAGAAACTCGTACTCAAGCCGATTTGGAAGCCTGGGCCGATGAAGTAGCCCGAAGAAATGGTTGGCAACGGTTGCCTTGACCCCTGCCACCAAACGCTACTACGCCGATGGCCGCCAACTGGGTCTCCGCGTGGATGATGAGCTATACTACACCCTCCTCGACCCGACCGGCACCTCCCTGACCTTGACCGATGAGCAGGGCAATCCGGCAGGTTACGCGTTGTATGATGCTTTCGGCGGGGTGTTGACCAGTACCATTACCGCAACGTTAGCC
>JAAEOP010001241.1 GCA_024223125.1 Chloroflexota bacterium | reverse complement strand
CATGAAGTGGTTACACTATATGTAGTGTGTAAAATCTTATACCACTAAATATAGCGTAACATTTTTGGAGTAACCCCCATATTTCCTGTGCGCAATTCAAATGACGCACTCCAGGGGGCGAAAAATCATTTATGAACTAAACTACCCCATGGAATAAGCCCTCTCACGCTCGTTTCAGCGTGCGTTGGGCCACCATCTGCCAAACCAAGCCCACACCGATGAGCAACAGGCCGATTAGCCAAATTTCCATCTCAACCCAAAAAGCCAGAAACAGACAGGATAACAGACCAACCCAGGCAATAATGGGTGGAAAGAACCGGTCTTCTGGGTTGAGTTGCAGAGCGGCCAGGTTAGTAATGGCATAATAAATCAATACAGTAAAAGCACTAAAGGACCAAGTGGCCCGAACATTGCCGACCAATACCAATCCGGCGATGATAACGCCTACCACGATAACGGCCAGGGTTGGGGTTGTGCCACTTTGATTGAGAACGCCCACCGCGGGCGGCATATCACTTCTACGTCCCATGGCCAAAAGTACCCGTGACAGTCCCAGGATTAAATTCAGCAACACGCCCAACATTGCCGTAACAGCCCCAATGGCAATAAGTTGAGGCACAAACGGCAGTCCAACCAACTGGGCCGCAATTTCCAGGGGCGCAGACCCGGTATCGGTGATATCGCCCAACGTTTCTGCGCCTACCGTACCAACCCCTACAAAAGCCACAGTCATGTACAATACCATTGAGACAACTAAAGTCACAATGATCGCTCGCGGAATTGTCTGGTGGGGATGATGAACTTCTTCGCCCAAGGTGGCGATACGCCCGTAGCCGGTGTAGGCCACAAACATCAAGGCGGTTGCTTGTAACAAAGCGGCTATCCCTATTCTACCCTCTGTAGGAAAAAAGGGGATAAAATTGCCGGCCTGTACAGACGGCAATCCGGTCACTACGAAAACGGTCAAGGCAAACAGGGTTATCGAGACAATGGCTGTGTTGGTTGTATTGGAGCGACGAATACCGTTCAACACGATCACGGTGAAAACAAGCACTGCCCCTAATGCCAGCGGCACCAACCATGTCTCACTGCCGATACCGAGTGCATGCAGAAAATACCCGGCAAAGCCCAACGCTGCCGTTGCAGCCGAGGCGCTCTTTGCCAGCAGAAAAACCCAGCCGGCCAGAAAGCCCAGGCGCGGATTGAGATAACGATAGCCATACTCATACGTTCCGCCACTAACCGGGTGGTTAGCAGCCAGTTGGGCACTATTCAACCCGTTGCAGGTGGCAACCGCAGCGGCAATGGCAATAGCAATCAACACGGATGGCCCGGCAATCCCTGCTGCCAAGCCCACACTGACAAAAATTCCGGTGCCAATAATCGAGCCGAGGCCCATCATCGCCGCACCGAAAACTCCTAATTCACGTTTTAGTTGTCGGGTCATAATACTCCTTTGGTTTTGCTAATGGACACATTCGCGATTTGACAGGGTTTCTGCTATTCGTGACCGCTGCCCAAAACCAAACCTCTTGAGGTTGAATTGCTAATGCGTCCGTTCGACACCCATTTTACCGGCTTATATAGTATTT
>JAAEOP010001240.1 GCA_024223125.1 Chloroflexota bacterium | reverse complement strand
CGTCAGCGCAGCACCGGCCAGAAGGCACAGCCCGGTGCAGTCCAAAGAAGCCATTGCAATTTGGGCGTCACGAGACGCCTTTACCTGACCTTCTGCTTCCAGGGGATTGAGGACACCGCCCAGATACGCACCAACCAGGTTACCGGCGGTATGATCTGCCCCCATGGGCGAGGTTGCATAGGTAACACCGTTGCCCTGCATACCTCTGGGATCGTAAGCAGCGATACTCTGGCCCTTGGCCACCGGCACGCGATGATGATTGAAATGTTTGCCAACAGCTGCCGGACCGTTTCCAAAAACTTTTCCAATCTTAGTTCCCCTGGCAATTTCCTCCATCAGCTCGATGGCCGCCTGTCCGTCACCAAATTCTTTATAGCCGGCATCCATGGCAACGCCTATGGCAACGCCGGTATTCATGGTATCCAGCCCGATATCATCGGACAGAAAATCAAGCCTGGCAATCACATCCAAATCATCAATACCGGGCATGCCCCCCATGGACCAGATGGTTTCATATTCCAGAGAAGCTGTAACATATTTGCCGCCTTCGTCCACAAATACATTTGAGCAGTGAATGATGCACTGGGAGCACCCCAGATGGGTGGTTTGTCCGCCGCGCTTCTGAATGGTTTCGGCCAGAGTCTCACCGCTGATTTTCTCCCAGCCCTCGAGAACACCTTTGGTGGCATTATAGCTTGGAAATGCTCCGGTGGAGTTTACGGCCGACACAAGTCCTGCCGTGCCAAGCGCACCAAGCATTTGCCCTGAAAAAGGATGATCTTTTACGGCTTTGGCAAATACCTTGGCGGATTCTTTAAAGGATTCCGGATCAGCAATAGCGTCCGGGCTTTTGCCCTGCCGGCTGATAACAATAGCTTTGATCCCTTTTGCGCCCATGACCGCACCAAGGCCTCCACGGCCTGCAGCGCGGCAGGGGCGCCCATCCACATCGGAGGCTTGAATAGATGCAGATGCCAATT
>JAAEOP010001239.1 GCA_024223125.1 Chloroflexota bacterium | reverse complement strand
TAACGCAAAGATCCCCGACTTTAATATTGTGACCCCGCAAAGAGTGCGTTGGCACAGCTATTGTTGGACTGGAGACTTTGGATTTTTGCATGACAAATGTCATGCTCTTAGGAAAGGCAAGGGGTTTGTGGAGGAAGATGTGTTATCTGGGTTGAATGGAGGGAGATGGCGAATTGTTTTGGTCTTAAGGCGCCTAGATTCGTTCAACAGCACCCATGCCCATTGTGGTTTTATGCCCCACACCACAAAAGGCAGCCAAATCGGCCAATGCTTGCCAGGCGCATAAGTTTTCATCTTCGCCTTTATGAGCGTTCAGCCATACTTCGCCCACAAAGCCGGTAAACTGTTCCCGTTTGTTGATTCTAACCGACATTGTCTCGATGTGGTGGCGGGTGACAAACAGATTGCGGCGACACCACTCCAGCCAGTTATCAGGCAGGCGCATCATTGGCGGAGCAAAAGCTTCCCAGATTCTTGTTGGCCCGGCAAAGATGTTGCCTGGCAGCGGCAGGGGCAAATGACCGGGGCCTTGCTTGAAGGCGGTTGGGGATATAAAGCGCAATCCCATTTGTTTGGTGGACGGACTGTAGGCTAATTGCTGCCAACTGGGACCTGGGGTCTGGCGTGCCTCGTCAATGATAAATTCCTGACCGCCTAAATGACACGGCCGTTGTTCTTTCGCAAACCATTCGCCGGTACGGATAAACAACGTTGCCGTCCGGTCGGTGATGGCCGCTAATCTCATCCCAGCCAGGATGCCTTCATCGGTATACAAGGGCACAAAGGAAAACGGCCGTGGCGCTTTATGTTTGTGCAGCCAATCCGATTCGGGTTTGTCGGCTTGCTGCAAGATATTGAATAACATGCCATGCAAACCGCGGGCGGTGACGGTACGGCCGTTAATCGGCTGGCGTACTGGTGTAAAGGTCAGGGTAATGTGATGCATGAACGCTAAATATCCTCCGAAAACCGATCCATATCTGTTTCAAGTTGATACAATGGTTCCGATAACCATTCATTACCAGACTCGTTAAGCCAGCCACAAACGGTTTGCAATCGATCCTCATACTGAGGGTATAAATCGGGAGCATCTCCCAGGAAATCGGCGCATTTCCACGCTAATTTAGTCAAATCATTTTGATAGGTCAAATCGTGCATCCCTATGCCGTGCATAAAACCGGCTGCTGATTCCAACGCATAAACCCATAATTCGGCCGTGCCTTTTTCCTCATTTCCGGTCGCCAGTTGATAATTTTGAACGGCTTGTTGTACTTGAGATAAGTCTAACCAGGGTATGTCGCCCTCAAATTGGGCATC